>NZ_JBFUGN010000286.1:0-6532 GCF_056402895.1 Rhizobacter sp. P3_B12
GTGCGGACGATCCCGAGTGGCACCAACGCCGGCACCCGAACGACGTGGTACCTGCACCCGGACAACACCGGTGGCCTGGCCTTCGAGAGCGAGGTCAACTCACCGACGAGCCCGAGCGCCGCGAACCCGGCCGTCACGAGCAACCGCCACTACCTGAGCGCCGGTGGCCAGAGCCTCGGTGTGCTGGTCACCACTGGAGCGMTGCCAGCACTCGGCGCCACGCAGACCGCACCGCCCGTSCAGTCGAGCCTGAGCGCRGTGAARCTGGAGTACTGGCACAAGGACCAYCTGGGMAGCATYGCAGCGACRACGGACCACAACGGCGACGTGACGGCCCGCGACGCGTACGACCCGTTCGGCAAGCGGCGCTTCGCCAACGGCAACTACGACGCGGCTGGCACGCTCGTCATTGACTGGAGCCAGGCCGTCAACAGCGGCACCGACCGCGGCTTCACCGGCCATGAGCAGCTCGACGACATCGGGCTGACGCACATGAATGGGCGCTTGTACGACGCCACCATCGGCCGCTTCCTGTCGACAGACCAGCTCGTCAGCGACCCGTCGGACCTGCAGGCCTACAACCGCTACAGCTACGTGCGCAACGATCCGCTGGCGAGGACGGACCCGAGTGGCTGGGCGGATCTGCAGGCGAGCAAGACGTGGGATCCGACCAGCATCTGCCGCCCGAAATGCCACGGCGTCACCGTTCCGAGCCGGTTGGCCAGCCCTTCGGCGACGCCGCAATCGACGGTCAAGACGACGCCTGAGAAGACGTCGCCCGACGATCAACAGCAAGGAGCAACAGCCGCAAAAGGCGCAGTGGCGCCAGCAGCAGCGATCGGAGCACCCGGCGGTCCAGTTCTCAGTGACGCCGATATTGATCGAGCGGCGGGCAGAGTTACATCGTCGATCACGCGCACCGTAGGAGAAGGCTTGCTTCGGGTTGCGGACAAGCTTGACGATTTCAACCAGAGTGACTTTGGGCATGCGCTGCAAGCCTTGCCACCTGAAGGGGCGGCGGTTGGTACGATCAAGGGTGGTCTGATTTGGCTAGGACGCGCCGCGACGGTTGCCGAGGAAGCATCCATAGTCGCAAAGAGTGGGGTTCAGATCCTCGAGAGGGAAGGCAATGTCGTAATCGTCTCCTTCACGGTTGCCAAGGGTGAAGCGCGTGTTATGGCGGAAGTGATCAGGGACGGAGACCGACTCATCTTGAGAGGCGCTCACATTGAGGGGAATGGAACACTGAAGGAAGCGCTGTCAGCGGCCAAAGCGTTCGGACGCGAGCAGGGCGTAAAGGAAGTTGTAATCGAGGGTGGTGCGCGCACGACAGGTGCCAACCCCGGACATTTCCCTCGTCCCATAACCATCGGAACAGGACTATGACGACACTTACGATGACTTCTTGGAAAAAAGGGCTTCAGGTGATCTCGCTCACCGAGGCAGTCAAGCAGTATTCGACGGGCTCATTGATCCGAGCCAAAGCGGAGGTCGAACGCCTGTTGGCGGGAGAGTTGGTCACGCTCGAGTTCGAGTCCGAATCGGCCAAGAATGAATTCCAAGGGAAAGCGGAAGAACTTGGTGTGATTTTCGATTGATTCCTCACGGCAAACCATGAACTCCATTGCCGCCTCGGTCAGGAGGGCGATGTCGATTGTGTCGTGAGCCGTGGGCCAAGATCCAACGACATGGTTGACTACCACAAGTGACGCACATGACCTGGGAATATAGAGTGATGAATCGCGACGCCGAGTTGGCGATCTACGAAGGTTTACTACCATGACGACGGAAGAATCCAGGGGTACAGCGCGACCCCCGCGGTTCCTGCAGGCGAGACCATAGAAGAGCTGAGAGGCAACTGCGACCTCTACATGGCGGYACTCGCAAAGCCGGTATTTGAATATCGCGATTGACCATCTACTGCCGCAACGAGTGCTGCCTGCTGCAGGTCAAATGGCGCTACCGTGTCGACGAAAACGGCATTCAGCATCAGTCCGAGCTTGAGGAACCGTGAAGGAGACATGATCTTGCCGCGTCAACACGAAACACCAAAGAAGGCGATGCCGGCCCACCCGGCGAGCAACACCTTGCTGTCCGCCGAAACGCTGGCCAAGGCGGCCGAGCTGTTCGGCGGGCAAGAGGAGGCGCAGCGCTGGATGTCGTCGCCCGTCATGGGGCTGGACGGCGCCCGCCCGGTCGAATTGCTCCGTACCTTGCAAGGCGCCCAGCTCGTCACCGAGTTCCTCGAGCGCTTCGAGCACGGCGTCTACAACTGATCTCGAACTGCAACGTGCCTCAGGCCGCTACCGCCAACGCTCGCAAGCCCGCTTGTCGATCGACACGCGGCTGAACCCACCGCTCGAGCGCTGACGCGTTCTGGATCGACTTGGCCACCTGCACGCCGTGGGCATAGGCGGTCGTGACGCAGGGGTGCAGAAAATTCGTCACCTCGCCGGCCGCATACAAGCCGGGCAGGCCCGGCACCGCCCCGTGGCGGTCGACCTCGATGCAGCCGTCGTCCAGCGCGAGCCTCAGCCCCGCCGGAATGCTGGCCTCGAAGCCGTACTGCACGCCGATCACGTCGAACACCTGTCCGTCGACCGTCATCGCCGACTGGCTCGCCTCGAACGGCCCGACGTGCACGCACTCCGGCGCCACCTGTTTCAGCAGCAACGCCTGCGCACGCGGCGGGCGCCGGCAGAAGATCTCGACGCTGGCCGCGCCACGCCGCTGGGCGAAGACGGCCTGGTCGAATGCGTTGTCGCCGCCGCCGAGAATCGCCACCCGCTTGCCGGCCACGGCGATCCGCTCCATCGCCACGCCGGGCCCGATGCCCACCGTGTCCGACGGCACGAAGCCGCCGCGGCGCGGTTTCGATCCGGTCGCGATCACGACATTGCGCGCCCGATGAACCGCGCCGCGCCCCGACACCTCCCAGCCCAGCCCGCTCGCGCGCGGGCGGATGCCAGTGACCCAGAAGCCAAGGCTGTGCGGCACGTTCGCCGACTCCAGGTGATCCTGCAGCTGCGCGGCCACCTGCTGGCCCGTCCTGCCCTGCAGCCCGGGGATCCAGCGGTTGGTGTACGGGCTGTTCAACTGCAGCCCGCCGACCGCCGAGCCCGCCTCCAGCAGCAGCACGTCCATCCCCAGCTGGTGCAGCCACAAGGCACAGGCCGCACCGGCCGGGCCGCCACCGATCACCACCGCGTCGTTCATCGTCGTTCCTTGTGCTCGGGCGCCACCGTTGGCGCACCGAAGCAGCATCCGGGAACGACCCGTCCGCCACGCGCCGGTTTGCGAAGCCGGCGCCGGTGGGGCGAAACCCGCTCAGTCCTGCAGCGCAGCCGCCGCCTGCTGCACCCGTCCCACGTCCGCCTTCACCGCCTTCGCGATCTCGCTGCCGTAGCCGCTGTCCGCCTTGTAGAAGTGCGACAGCATCGCGTACTTCACCGCGTCGTTGTCGACCCGGCCCAGGTCGCCGGCCAGGTTGGCGATCAGGCTCGATTGCTCCTTCTTCGACAGCGAGCGCCAGAACTCGCCGGCCTGCCGGAAGTTCAGCGTCTTCGCGATGCGCGCCTGCTGCGTGCCACCGGCCAGCGGCAGGCTGCTCGACTTGTAGGCCGCGTCGGCCGGCAACGGCCGCAGCCGCGACGGCTCGTAGTTGACAAGACCCGTGCGCGCCCCGGCATTCGCGTTGCCGTCCTGGTTGTTGTCGGCCACCACCACCTTCGGCGCATTGATCGGCAACTGCTGCACGTTGGTGCCGACGCGGTGGAACTGCGTGTCGTTGTAGCTGAACAGCCGCCCCTGCAGCAGCCGGTCTTCCGAAGCTTCGATGCCCGGCACCAGGTTGCCCGGCGCGAACGCGCTCTGCTCGGTCTCCTGGAAGATGTTGGCCGGGTTGCGGTTCAGCGTCATCGTGCCGACCTTGGTCTCGGGCACGCCGGTCCACACCTTGGTCGCGTCCAGCGCGTTGAAGTCGAAGCCGTCGAGCTGCTCGGGTTTCAGCAGCTGCACGTACAGGTCCCACTTCGGGAAGTTGCCGCTGGTGATCGCGTTGATCAGGTCCTCGCTCGCATGGTTGAAGTTGCGGCCCTGCAGCGCCGCGGCCTCGGCGCCACTCAGGTTCTTCTCGCCCTGCAGCGTCTTCCAGTGGAACTTCACGTAGGTGTACTGGCCCTGCGCATTGACGAACTTGTAGGCGTGCACGCTGTTGCCGTCCATGTTCCGGTAGCTGGCCGGCGTGCCGAGGTCGGAGTAYAGCCGCGTCAGCATGTGCGTCGATTCCGGCTGCTGCGAGAAGAAGTCGAAGAAGCGGTTCGGGTCCTGCACGTTGGTGTCGGGGCTCGGCTTCAGGCTGTGCACCATGTCCGGGAACTTGATCGCATCGCGGATGAAGAACACCGGCAGGTTGTTGCCGACCAGGTCCCAGTTGCCTTCGCTGCTGTAGAACTTGGTCGCGAAGCCGCGCGGGTCGCGCAGCGTCTCGGGCGAGTGGTTGCCGTGGATCACCGTCGAGAAGCGCACGAACACCGGCGTGCGCGTGCCGGGCGTGAACAGCTTCATGCGGGTGACGGCCGACAGATCGGCGCTCGCGACGAACTCGCCGTGCGCACCGGTGCCGCGCGCATGCACCACGCGCTCGGGGATGCGCTCGCGGTCGAAGCGCTGCAGCTTCTGGATCAGCTGCACGTCCTGCAGCAGCACCGGCCCGTTGGGGCCGGCGGTCTGCGAGTTCTGGTTGTCGCCGACCGGCGCGCCGTTGTCGCGGGTCAGCGTGGGGGGCGATGTCTGCGCCTGCGCGGCTGTGGTGGCGATGGCGGCCACGGCCAGCAGCAGCGGCAGGGCGCCGCGACGAAGTTGACTGTTCATGTTCTGCTCCACTGAAGTCGATGTGCGTGGAGCTTATGAAGCCGGCCCCTCCGCGGGAAGTTGAGAACTTCAGCGGGTTCGATTCACAGCGTCAATCAGGCCGCCGTGGCCAGCGTGCGGCGCAACGGTCTCACGCCCTCGGGCAGGTCGTCTGCCAACACATCGGCCAGCAGCTGCAGGTCGGTGGCGCGTGGATGGCCCGCGCGCCAGACCATGCCGATGCGCCGTGATTGCCCTTGCGCCAGCGGCCGCACCACCAGGCCGCTGTCGCCGCGGCGCCGCACCGAGAGGGCGGGCATCAGCGTGCAGCCCATGCCGGCCGCCACCAGCTGCCGCAAGGTCTCCAGGCTGCTGGCGCGGAAGTCGCAGCCGTCGTCCTGCGTCGACTCATGCTGGCCGCAGGCTTCCAGCGCATGGCCGCGCAGGCAGTGCCCGTCGGTCAGCAGCAGCAGCTTCAGCTCGGCCAGCACGGCCAGCGGCACGGCGTCGTGGGATGCGATCTCGTGGTGCGGCGGCGCGGCGACGAAGAAGGGCTCATCGAACAGCGCCTGCTCGACGAAGCCGGGCTGCGGCATCGGGCCGGGCAGCGCGACGATGGCCACGTCGAGCAACTGGTCGGCCAGCTTGTCGGCCAGGTGGCGCGTCATCTCCTCGTGCACCACCAGCCGCAGCTTCGGGTAGCGCTGGCGCACCAGCGGCAGCAGCCAGGGCAGGTAGTAGGGGGCGAGCGTCGGGATCAGCCCGATGTTGAGGGCGCCTTGCAGCGGGCCGCTGCGCAGGTTCTTCAGCTCGAGGATCTGGTCGGCCTCGGCCAGCAGGCGGCGCGCCCGCTCCACCACCAGCTCGCCGATCGGCGTCAGCGACGGCTGCTTGCCGCTGCGATCGAGCAGCGCGAGCCCGAGGTAGTCCTCGAGCTTGCGCAGCTGGGTGCTGAGCGTGGGTTGTGTCACATGGCAGGCCTCGGCCGCGTGTCCGAAATGGCGGTGCTCGGCGAGCGCCACCAGGTAGCGCAGTTCGCGCAGTGTCATCGTTGTCTCCCTTGTCGCGCCGAGTATTGCCAGCGTGGGGGAGGGCGGCGATTTCTTTTGTGATGCGCGCCGATTGGGAATTTGAATCGCAGGGGCTTGACTTCGCGCCGGCCGTGTCAGGCCACGTGCGAGATCAGCACCCCCGGTGCCGGCTGCTGCTGGCCGTCGGCGGTGCCGGCCTCGCTGCCGGTGCTCGCCGCCGGCAGCCGCCGCACCGCGACGCCGACCGACATCATGTCGACCACCAGCAGGTGCAGGATGYGCGAGATCATCGAGACGAAGGTGCTCGCGTCCTCGCTGTGCTCGACCGGGATGCACACCGTCGACTTGCGCGCGAGCGGCGACTGGCTGGCGGTGATCGCGATCACCTTCGCGCCGCGTTCCATCGCGAGCCCGGCCGCGCGCGACAGCTCCGGCGGCTGCCCGGAGCTGGAGATGAACACCGCCACGTCGCTCGACCCGAGCAACTCGGCCGCCATCGAATGCATCGACGGATCGGTGTGCGCGACCGACGAGATCCGGAAGCGGAACAGCTTGTGCTGCGCATCCAGCGCGACGATCGCCGAGTTGCCCATCGCGTAGAACTCGACGCGACGCGCCTCGCGCAGCAGCGAGATCGCGCGGTCCACCGC
>NZ_JBFUGN010000287.1:0-6528 GCF_056402895.1 Rhizobacter sp. P3_B12
CTGTAGGCCTGCAGCACGTACGACGAGGTGATGCGGCCGAGCGGCGTGTGCTGCACGGCGCTCATCAGCGCCGGCAGGTCGCTCGCCGGGGCGAGGGCGGCGATGCCGGCCAGCGGCACATCGGGCGCGTAGGTGGGCGCGAGCATGCCGGCCCACAGCGCAGCGTTGCCGCCTTGCGAATGGCCCCAGGCGACGGTGCGGTCGGCGAGCGCCACGCCCGCCATCTGCCGCGCGGCCCGCACCGCATCGAGCGCGGAGCGGGCCTGGCCGGTGCCGACGAGGTAGGGGTGGATGCCGGCGGCGCCCAGGCCCACGTAGTCGGTGGCGACCCAGACCCAGCCCTGGGCCAGCAGCGGCTGCAGCGCGGGCGCGTGGGCGAACGGATCGCCCAGCAGCGAGGGCGCGCAGCCGCGCACGATGCCGGTGCTGCCGTGCGCCCACGCGACGACCGGGCGCGGGCCGGCGGGTGCATTGCGCGCGACCATCACGATGGCGCTGGCGAGGGCGGGCGAGCCGTCGTCGCGCGTGGTGGCGTGGAGGATGCGCCACGCGACGGCGCCTTCGGGCACGCCGCGGGTGAAGGGCTCCTGGCGCAGCAGCGTGCCGGGGCGGAAGGGGACGCGGTAGGTGGCGTTGTAGAAGGGGTCGGGGGTGGTGGGGAGGGTGAGCCACCAGGCTGCAAAGATGAGCAAGAGAGCGAGCAGCGGCGCGGCCGCCAGGGCGATCAGCAGGAGACGTGGCAGGCGGCGCATCGGGCCGATTCTGCGGCAGGGCGCGTGCTACATTGGCCGCGCCCCGGCGAGAGCCTGGGTCGAGATTGGCGTCTCGGAAGATACCCGCGTGAGGCCGCCCACTGGCGGCTTTTTCATCACGCGCGCGCATTCAACTTCTGGAGCCAATACGCATGAGCATCGATGCCGCTGACGACGAGGAGTCTCCCTCGTCCTTTCCCTCGCAGTTCGAGGAATTTCGGTGGACCGATGAGTCGACGGACGATCGGCCCATCGAGGCGCGTCACCTCAATCAATTGATTGGGCAGACGATCGATGTTGCCGATGGGGTTCGAGCGCTGCTGGAGATTGCCGAGTTCGATGATTGGCTGCGCATGGACGATCACACACCGCTGATCGATCGGTGCCGACACGATTCGCTGAGGCGCTTGAGCGTCACGGCGTTGCGGCTGCTGTCGGAGGAGGCGGAACGGGTGGGAGAGTGGGCGCGAACCGGCGCACGGCGGTGACGTGGATGCAAGGACCTATGGCATCTGTCGCTTCACGTCACACAGTGCGGATCTCAACTACGAATGATCGATGTTTGTCGACACCTCCACATTGAACGTGAACACCAAGCAGCCAATATGCCTTTCACCGGTAGCTGCGTTGCTGTTTGCCTCAATTGCGCGAGCTGTGACATGCAATGAGTGTGGCTACGTGAATGGGCGTGACATCTTCATGCGCCGGTGCGAAGAAGCCAGGCCGGCCGAGCCGATGCGCAGTGCAGCCCGCAACGCCGCGTTCGCATCCTCATGCGCGGGGCGGCCGCGGTCAGTCGAAGCACAACTCAGCACTCTCCTCCTACAGTTTATGGAACATCGAGATGACCCCGTAGCCAAGCCGAACCAGCCGCTGCTAGTATCCGACGGGGTGAGGTGTTCGCCTCGCAAATATCAATCTAGGTAAGGGGGAGAAATGATTTCTGAAAGCAAGGGAAAGGCTGCGGCGAATCCAACGAAAGAGTTTTTCGTTCGAATGATCACTAGAGATATAACTCTTGAAGATTGCATTTTGGATCTCATTGACAATAGCGTCGACGGAGCCTGGCGCAGCGAAGGAAGTCGCCCAATGGGGCTGGCCGAAGGTGCGGACCTTTCAAAATACTCCATATCAATAGTCGCTGGCGCGGACAGATTCGATATCGAAGATAATTGCGGCGGCATGACGCTTGACGATGCTATTAATCATGCATTCAGCTTCGGGCGGCATATCGAAGACGGGCACGACAATTACAGTATCGGTGTCTACGGAATCGGCATGAAGAGGGCGGTGTTTAAGCTCGGTTCAGACATAACCATCCGTAGTACATACGACACCGATGCGGGGGTTAGGGAGTCGTTTCTCGTTCCGATCAACGTGAATGAGTGGGTTGCAAAGAGTACGCCTCCGTGGGACTTTGATATTAATAACGATGAGCCACTGAGTAGTCCCGGTGTAAAAATATCTATTGAATCCCTTACCGCGGGCGCGAAGCAGTCGTTCGGTAGCCCAGCTTTTATACAGGAGCTCCGTCGAACGATAGCTCGCGACTATACACTTCATCTGAACCGCGGACTGGAAATATCCCTCAATGGTACGCTAATCACCAACTGGCCTATCGAGTTGCGCCGCAGCGACGAATTCGTGCCCATGAGGATGGAGTACACCGATGAGATTGACGGAAATTCTGTAAGTGTCGAGATTTTGGCCGGGATGGCTGCGCCGCCACCAGATACTTCTGAACCGGACAACGAGGATGAAGGCGATAAGCGATTTGGTTGGTATGTTGTCTGCAATGGCCGCATAGTACTTGCGGCTGACAAAACAACAATATCAGGGTGGGGTAGTGACGATTGGCCGCAATGGCATCGCCAATACTCTGGATTTATGGGAATAATATTATTCACTGCCGAGAACGCAGCGGCACTTCCTTTAACGACTACAAAGAGAAGTGTTGATATATCGTCGGAGATATTCAGGCACGCCCGTCCTCAAATGCGAGAGGTTACAAAGAAATGGATTGCATATACGAACCAGCGCAAGCAATCGTTGGAGGAGGCGAAAGCAAGAGAAGCGGCTGCCGCGCCCATACGAATCTACGAGGTGGCAAAGCGAGCGACAGTATCTCTTCCAAGATTGACAAGCATTGCGCCTGCAACGCCATCACCCGCAAATGTTGCCTATACGGTTCCAGTAGCTCGGCTTAAGAAGCTTGCCAAAGAGTTCGGCAGTATCAACATGAGCTATAGGGAGGTCGGCATCAAGTCGTTCGAGTATTCATTCAAAGACTTGGTGGGAGAGGAGTGATGCCATCCTTCGATTCCATTAACTACAGTCTGCGCCCCAGCAAGAGTATTCAAAGACAGTTGGTATTTGAAGGTGTCCGCAGGCTCCAAGTCGTTCTCGATCTCGAGCGTTTGGTATACGTCGGGTTTGGGTCAATCTGGTTCGCGGATTTCCTTCTTGCGCATAGGTTGCTCCAAATTGAAGATATGGTGTCCATAGAATCGAACGAGATAGGCTACAAGCGTGCAGTTTTCAACGCGCCGTATGCCACCGTTCGAGTAAAGCATGGATTCTCGTTCGATGTCTTGCCGAAATTGTATGAGGATCCTCAAATTCGCGGTCGACCCTGGTTTATATGGCTCGACTACGACTACGAGCTAAACGAGTCCGTGTGTGGGGACTTGCGATCTGTCATAGAGAATGCTCCGGCCAATAGCATACTCGCCGTTACGTTTAGTGGGCTGGAGAAAAAGTATGGCAATCCTCCAGATAGGCCGGCAAGGTTGCGTGATATATTGGGCGCCGCCGTACCAGATGATCTTTCAAAGCTCGCTTGCAAGGATGATGCGATGCAAGATACTCTCGCCAATCTTTGTCTTGATTTTATGACCTCTGTCGCAGCCGATATCTCTCGCCCCGGAGGCTTCGTGCCCTCGTTTCGGGCAATCTATCGAGATAACGCACCAATGGTTACCGTTGGTGGCGTGCTTCCGGCCAAGGGCGCAGCGAGGACGGCTCGTGACGAGGTCAATGGTGCTGGCTGGCCAGGCAGACCCGCGGGCCAAATCCAGGCACCCCATCTCACCATTCGAGAGGCAGTTGCCCTTCAATCAAAACTTCCTTGCCGAACAAAATTGACTCGCGCTGATATCGAGGCGCTGGGTTTTGATCTGGAAGAGGAGCAGCTTATTGCTTTTCAGAGATATTATAGAGAATATCCCTCTTTTGCGCAGATTGTATCCTGATTCACATTGGCTTGTTGGGTATTAAATAAATGATTCTGGTTGATTTGTTCTCTGGGTGTGGTGGATTCTCGCTTGGAGCCAGGCAGGCGGGTTTCGATGTTGCCGCTGCATTCGATATAGATCCCATCCTGACTTCTGCCTACTCGTTTAATTTCCCTCAATCGAAGTTGCTCCTAGCCGACGTCTCCAAGCTGACGCGAGAAAATGTACTGGAAGAGGCCGGTGAGAAAATTGACGGAATAATAGGCGGGCCTCCTTGTCAAGGCTTTAGTGATATCGGTTTGCGGAATTCGAAAGATCCCCGTCGTCAACTTGTGGTTGATTACTTCAGAGTGATTTCTGAAATACGACCGAAGTTCTTTGTGATGGAGAACGTTCGTGGCTTAGCATATTCCGATGCGAGGGAGTTGTTGGATTCTGCGCTCGCATTGGTATCTGATGCCTATGATCTCCTTGGTCCGATAATATTGAATGCGGCTGATTTCGGTGCGGCAACTAATCGAAAGCGATTGTTTGTCATCGGCACTCTAAAAAAAGAGGGGGCTAAGATTTCCCTGGGCGACATAGACCGCATGCGACGACCGGCCGTGACAGTCAGGGCTGCGATA
This sequence comes from Rhizobacter sp. P3_B12, assembly GCF_056402895.1. Classification (NCBI taxonomy): domain Bacteria; kingdom Pseudomonadati; phylum Pseudomonadota; class Betaproteobacteria; order Burkholderiales; family Sphaerotilaceae; genus Rhizobacter; species Rhizobacter sp. P3_B12. Next base: position 4,612 of record NZ_JBFUGN010000287.1, read on the forward strand.
GGTGACCTCGTTGGCGCAGGATTTATCGGCGATTGTGAAGATGGATTTGATACTTGGAAAATAACCAAGCCAGGCAGGCATTCCTCATATTCTTCGATGCTGAGGTCAAAGGGTGGGCGATTCACGAGCCACCGACCTACCCGCCACACCTCTAAAGTACAAACAAGATTTTCGAAGGTTGCACAGGGGGAGTTCGATGTGATCGGTCGTCATCCTCGTCTGCACTGGGATAGTCAATGCCCAACTCTACGAGCAGGAACTGGAGCGGATAGAGGGTCTTTTCAATCTGTCCGGCCACTACATCCCGACGAAAATCGTGTTATTACTGTTCGTGAGGGTGCTCGACTGCAGGGATTTCCGGATTCGCATCGATTCCACCCGACGGTTTGGCATTCTTTCAGGATGATCGGCAACAGTGTGTCTCCGATAATTTCAAAAGCAATATTCTCAGTGATCGCCGAGAAATTTAGGATGAAATCGGCGGTGGGATCGAATTAGGCATGGATAGATTGACTTCGGAGCGTCGATCGTGGCTGATGTCGCGTGTCCGAAGCAAGAATACATCGCCGGAGATTCGCGTTAGGCGCGCCGCTCATGCCATTGGCCTTCGCTTTCGATTGCATCGGCGCGATCTGCCTGGTGTACCGGACATGGTGTTTCCAAAGTGGAAGATTGCACTATTTGTTCATGGATGTTTTTGGCACTCTCATCAAGGGTGTCCAAAAGCCAGCATTCCGAAGACTCGGACAGAATTTTGGTTGGAGAAGTTTGCGCGTAATGAAAAATTGGACTTGACGGCAAAAATCCGTCTCGAAGAACTTGGTTGGCGGGTCGAAGTTATTTGGGAGTGTGAAACAAAGTCGGAGGCTCTCCTCGTCTCGCGATTGAAGAAAATGTTCTCTCGCTAGTATGGGGTCTGTATTGTCTTAATGCCAGTATGGCAGGTGATTGGAGTCGCCAGCGATATTCAAGGTGCGTACGCTTATATGGTGATAAATCGGAGTCTAGCTACCGACGAAGAAGGGCCCGCTGGCACCGTCATGGCAATTGAGGATCGGTAGCGCAGCTTTGCTCACTTCGGCGCTACTGCACCACCATCTCCACTCGCCAATTCCTCCCCCTTCCCTCCTCACTCCCATTGCTCGCCACCGACGCAAAGCTCGCCACGCCCTTGGCCTCCAGCCGCTTCGCATCGATCCCGAAATCCTTCACCAGTGCGCTCACCACCGCCAGCGCCCGCTGCTGAGACAGCACCACGTTCGCATCCGCGCCGCCTTGGTTGTCGGTGTGCCCGGCGATGAACACCCGCCGCCGCCTGCTGCTTCAGCAGCGCCGCCATCTGCGGCTTCGATTCCGCTTTGAACTCGGCCTTGCCGCTGCCCATTCCGGCAGTCGCAAAAGGGGTTCGCGCATCCCACATGTCATGCCGCTACCCTCCGCGGCACCCTCAGCGAAGGACGGCCCCCATGCTCAAGCTTTACGGCTTCTCCAAAGTCAACGCCCTCGCCCGCGGCCACACCCGCGACCTGCGCGTGCTGTGGGCGCTCGAAGAGATGCAGCTCCCGTTCGAGATCGCCGGCATGGACCACCCCGCGCACGACCTGAACACCGAGGCCTATCGCCGGCTCAGCCCCTTCGAGCAGATCCCGTCGATCGATGACGACGGCCTGCGGCTGTCCGAATCCGCCGCCATCGTCCTCTACCTCGCCAAGAAGTCCGGCCGCCTGATCCCTGCCGACCGCGCCGGCGAGGCGCAGGTGATGCGCTGGTGCTTCGCCGCGATGAACTCGGTCGAGATGCCGCTGCTCAGCCTGGTGGTGCTCGATTGGTCGGCCGATGGCAGCTGCGGCAAGCACCGCGAGTTCCTGGTCGGCTGGGCGAACCGGGTGCTGGGCAACCTGGAGCGCTGGCTCGCCA
>NZ_JBFUGN010000288.1:0-6515 GCF_056402895.1 Rhizobacter sp. P3_B12
CCCCGCGATGAACCAATTCGCTGTGGTCTACGAAGAGCGATTCACACTGCCGGCGCACGGCAGTCGATAAGCGAGTCGGCCAATAGCCAATTCATCTCAACCGCCTCGCACACAGAAATCCTGACAGCCCCCCGGCTTCTCCTGTCGATTCCGCCCGTCGTCATTCGTCGTCCTCGTGTCACCTCACCTCCGGAGACGTCCATGACCGTACAGCCCCCCCTCCGCCCCGCCAAGGACCTGGCCCAGTCCAAGCGCCGCTTCCCCGGCGAAACCCCCGAGTACCGCGCCGCCCGCAACGCCCTGCTCGAGCAGGAGATCGAACTGCGCCGCCTCAGCGAGCGCGTGGCCGCGCAGCGCCGCGCGCTGCCGCCGGGCGGCGTCGTGCCGCACGACTACCGCTTCGACGGCGAACAGGGCTCCGTCACGCTGTCGCAGATGTTCGGCGAGCACGACACGCTGGTCACCTACAACTTCATGTACGGCCCGCAGCGCAAGCGGCCGTGCCCGATGTGCACCTCGATGCTCAGCGCGTTCGATGGCGAGATGCCCGACATCCTGCAGCGCGTCGCGTTCTCGGTGATCGCCCGCTCGCCGATCGACCGCATCCTGGCCTTCAAGAAGGAGCGCGGCTGGCGCCACCTGCGCCTGTACTCGTCGGGCGGCAACGACTTCAACCGCGACTACGCCGACGAAGACCCGGCGAGCACCGGTGACAACGCCGGCTTCAACGTCTTCACGCGCCGCGACGGCGTCATCCGCCACACCTGGGGCGACGAGATGGGGCCGGAGAGCGCCGACCCCGGCCAGGACCCGCGCGGTGCGCCCGAAGTGATGCCGATCTGGATCGTGCTCGACATGACGCCCGGCGGCCGGGGCGTCGACTGGTACCCGGAACTCGAGTACCCGAAGCGCTGAGGCTTCGGCGGTTTCGCGCAGGGCGCAGAATGCCGGATGCGCCTGTCGAGCTTCATTCACGCCAACCTCGATGCCATCCTGCGGGATTGGGTCGCTTTCGCCGCCAACCAGATGCCCGCGGCGGCCAGCATGGACGAGGCGGGCCTGCTCGACCACGGCAGGCTGATCCTGCAGAAGATCGCCGAAGACATGCGCCGTCCGCAGGACGACGATGAGCGGCAAGCCAAGTCGGAAGGCCAGAGCGACTCGCCGACCCCCTTGCGAAGCATCCCGTCGCGCAGCCATGCCCGGCAGCGCGAGCGACAGGGCTTCGAGGTGGAGCAGATGGTGGCCGAATACCGTGCGCTGCGCGCGACGGTGTTGAGGTTGTGGCGTGCTTCCTCGGGCGAGGCGCAGGCCCCCCAGGATCTCGACGACGTGACGCGCTTCAACGAGGCCGTGGACCAGGCCATCGCGGAGTCGTTGAGCGTCTTCGTGCTGGAGGTGAACCGCACGCGCGACCTGTTTCTCGGGATGCTGGGTCACGACCTGCGAGGCCCGCTCAGCACGATCTCGGCCTACGCGGCGCTCGCGCTGCGCAACCGCCCCGACGAAGCGCCCCAGCTCGCCGTGGTGCAGCGCAGCGTCGGCCAGATGAAGGCCCTGCTGGACGACCTGGTCGAGTACACGCGCCATCGCCTGGGGGCCGGCCTGCCCGTCAGTCCGGCGCCTCTCCATCTGGACAAGTTCGCCCAGAACACGTTGCAGGAAATCGATGCGATCACCCCCGGAAGAGTCCTGCAGCTGACCGCGCTGGGCGATCTGCAGGGTGAATGGGACGCGCGACGCCTGCACCAGGCCTTGTCCAACCTGGTGTTCAATGCCTTGAAGTACGGATTCCCCAGTTCGCCGGTGCGCGTCATCCTGGATGGCACGCGCTCCGACGAAGTCCTGCTGGCCGTCGAGAATCACGGCAAGCCCATTCCTGCCGAGCTGCTGCCCAGTCTCTTCGATCCGCTGGTGCGCGCCGGCGGCGACGAAGAAGATGCCGACTCCCAGGTGGCCGGCGCCAACCTCGGCCTCGGCCTGTACGTCGTGCGCGAGATCGCCCTGGCCCATGGCGGCACGGTGGATGTCTCGTCGGATGCGGGCGCCACGCGCTTCGAGCTTCGGTTGCCACGAATCTGCGTGCGCCGCGACGGGGCTTGAGGATCCCGACCTGCGGCAGCGTACCGACCCGCGTGGCCATCACGCCGCGCCGACGTCGACGGCAATCTTGCCGCGCGCCTGGCCGCCGGCCATCCGCGCGTGGGCCGCATCCACCTCGCCCAGCGTGAAGCGATGCGCGTCCAGCATCGGCCGCAGCTTGCCTTCGGCCGCCAGCCGCGCCGCGTGGCCCAGGATCTCGCCGTGGTGGGCCAGCCCTTCGCCGGTCAGCAGCGGCAGCAGCGTGAACACGCCGGAGTAGGTGGCACCGCGGAACGACAGCGGCGCCAGCGCATGCGTGCCCCAGCCGAGGCTGCTGACCACGTGGCCGGTGTAGCGGCGCGCGGCAAGGAACGACGTATCGAGCGTCGCGCCGCCCACCGTGTCGAACACGATGTCGAAGCCCGCGCCGGCGGTGGCCTCGGCCACGTAGCGCTCCACCGGCGTTGCCGAGTAGTCGATCGGCGTGGCGCCGAGTTGGTGGATCGCGTCGAGCTGTGCCGCGCTGCCGGTGGCCCACACCTCGGCCCCGTGCGCACGCGCCAGCTGCACCGCGATGTGCCCGACGCCGCCGGCCCCGCCATGCACCAGCACGCGGTCACCGGGCTTCACCCGCGCCCGGTCGACGAGCCCTTCCCACGCCGTGATCGCGACCAGCGGCAGCACCGCCGCCTCGCGCGGTGACAGCGCGGCCGGCCGCAGCGCCAGCAGCCGCGCATCCACCGCGATGAAGCCGGCCAGCGTGCCCGCATGCCCGCCGACGCCGCCGACCATGCCGAACACCTCGTCGCCCGGCCGCAGGTGAGACACGCCGGCGCCGACCGCGCGCACGGTGCCGGCCATGTCGATGCCCAGCACGGCCGGCAGCGGCTGCCGCGCATGGGCGGCCTGGCCGGCACGGATCTTCGCGTCGAGCGGGTTCAGGCCGCTGGCCCGCACCTCGACGAGGACCTGGCCCGCGCCGGCCGACGGCATCGGCATCTCGCGCACGGTGAAGGGCGCACCGGTGGCATCGACGAAGGCCGCGCTGGTGCGGATGGGCAGGGCGAGAAGGGTGGCAGGGGATGACATGGCGGTTCTCCAGGAAGTGATGCAGCCAGTCTGGTTCATTCACAAACGTTCTTCAATCGACAAGAATGCACGCCATCCAAACGAATCTGCATGGGGCCGACATGGAGTGGAGCGACGTGAAGGTGTTCCTCGCGATCGCGCGCGAGGGCTCGCTGGGCGGTGCCGCGCGGCGCATCGGCCAGACGCAGCCGACGATGGGCCGGCGCCTGCRCGCGCTCGAGGATTCACTCGGCCAGCGGCTGTTCCAGCGCGGCAGCGCCGGCTTCGTGCTGACCGAGGAAGGGCAGTCGGTGCTGCAGCATGCGCAGCGCATCGAGGAAGAAGCGCTGGCGATCGAGCGCCGCCTCGCCGACGGCCAGGTGGCGCTGAGCGGCCTGCTGCGGATCTCGTCGTCGGACTGGTTCGGCGTGCACGTGTTGGCGCCGTGGTGCGCCGCGTTCATGGCGCTGCATCCGCAGGTGACGATCGAGCTGATCACCGACAGCCGGCTGTTCAGCCTGGCGCGGCGCGAGGCCGACCTGGTCTTCCGCATTGCGCCGTTCAGCGAGCCCGAGGTCGTGCAGCGGCGCTTCATGCACCTCGACTACGGCCTGTACGTCGCGAGCACCCGCAAGGGCCCGCTGCCGCGGCGCGGTCAGGGCCTGCGGCTGGTGACGATGGACAGCGCCTTCGACGACATGCCCGACGTGGCCTGGCTCAAGCGCAGCTTTCCCGAGGCCCGCACGGTGTTCGGCAGCAACAGCCGCGAAGCGCAGGCGCGCCTGTGCGCGGCCGGGGCCGGCGTGGCGGTGCTGCCGCGCGCGCTGGCCGACGGGATGCCCGGGCTGCGCCGCGTCACGAGAGCCGAGCCGCCGCCCGGCCGCGAGGTCTGGATGGGCTACCACCAGGACCTGCGGAATGCGGGCCGGCTGCGCGCGTTCGTCGAGTTCGTGGTGGCGCAAGCGCAGCAGCGCGCGAACGGGTGAAGCCGCTCCGGCCCCGCCGCTTCAGGATGGCCGCGGTGCCGGCCGGGTGTTGACGAAGAGACACAGCAGCGCCGTCAGCAGCGCGAGGCCGATGTGCAGCCCGTAGACCGCGTTGAAATCGCTGCGCTGCACGACGCCGTGGCCGAGCAGCAGCACCGTGATCGCGACGCCGATCACCGCGCCGATCTGGCGCGTGGCCTGGTTGACCGCGCTGCCGACCGCGTAGTGCTGGGCCGGCAGCTTGCTGACCGCCGCGCCCGACAGCGACGGCAGCACCATGCCGACGCTGGCGCCGCTCAGCAGCAGGCCGGGCAGCCAGTGCGTCAGGTAGGCGGGTTCGAGGCCGGGCATCGTCATGAACCAGAGGCCGGCGACGGCATAGAGCAGTGCGCCGCCGACCAGGAAGGGTCGGTGGCCGAGGCGCCCGGCGAGGCGGCCGGTGACGATGGCGACCGGGATCACGGTGAGCGGGCCCGGTGCGATCGCGATGCCGGCCAGCGCCTGGCTGTAGTGCCAGACGTTGTTCATGTAGAAGAAGAACGTGAAGAACATCATCGCGAACGCGATGCCGAAAGCGAGCGTGGCCGCGTTGACGGCGCTGTAGGTGCGGTGGCGGAACAGGCCGAGGTCGACCAGCGGATCGCGCGCGCGGCCGGCCCAGATGACGAAGGCCACCAGCGCGATCACGCCGGTGCCGGCGGCGGCGACCCGTTGCGCGCGCGTCCAGGCCGGCGATTCGGATTCGACGATGGCCAGCGCGATGGCGCCGACCGCGACGATCAGCAGCGCCATGCCGACCGCGTCGATCTTGCGCGGCGTGGTGGAGCGCGGGGATTCGGCGAGCAGCGCGGCGCCGCGCCACAGCGACAGCGCGCCGATCGGCAGGTTGATGAAGAAGGCCCAGGGCCAGCCGACGGTTTCGACGACGAGCGAGCCGAGGCTCGGGCCGACGGCGGCCGCGAAGCCGGCGACCGCGCCCCACAGGCTCACGGTGAGCGCGCGTTTCTCCTGCGGGAAGGCATTGAGCACGATCGACAGCGAGGCCGGCGTCAGCAGGGCCGCGCCGACGGCCTGCAGCACGCGCGCGGCGATCAGCCAGCCGACGCTGCCGGCCAGCCCGCAGGCGGCGGAGGCGGCGATGAAGACGGTGACGCCGAACAGGAAGACGCGCTTGCGGCCGTGCGTGTCGGCGAGCCCGCCGGCGGGGATCAGCATGGCGGCGTAGACGACGGTGTAGGCGTTGAGCACCCACGACATGTCGGCGGCCGTGGCCTGCGGGAAGCCGGCGCGCAGTGCGCCGAAGGCGGCGTACAGCATCGTGCTGTCGAGCGACACCAGGAAGGCCGCGACGCTCGCGACCCAGAAGACGGGCCACGGGGAGGTGCGCGGGGCGGGTGGCTCGATGGCGACGGGGGTGGCGATGCTCATGGTGCTTGCTCGGCGGGTGTTGCGGTGGTGGCTGCGGCGGCAGCGGCGGCAGCGGCGGGTGTGTCGTACTGCAGCAGCAAGGCCTGGCGTGCGCCTGCCAGCAGGGCGCGGCCTTCGGTGGTGTTGCCGAGCGCGCGGGCCAGTTGCAGCGAGCCGACCAGCGTGCCAGTGATGACGCCGGCGGCGGCGCGGTGCGTCTCGGGCAACGCGGTCGTCACGCGATCGACGAGGCGGCGCACGCGCTGCGCGGAGGCCTCGCGCACGAGCTCGGACTGGCGCGGCATGTCGGAGCCGAGCGCGGCGACCGGGCAGCCGCTGTCCATCGACACGAGGTGGCGATCGGCGAGGTAGGCATCGACCAATGCGCGAAACGGGCTGACGCCCCGGGCGGCGCGTTGCGCGGTGGACCGTGCGACGCGGTCGGCGCTCTCGCGGCTGGCGCGTTCGAGCGCTTCGACGAGCAGTGCATCGCGCGATTCGAAGTGCGCATAGAAGCCGCCGTGCGTGAGCCCGGCGTCCTTCATCACGTCGGCGACGCCGAGGCCTGCGTAGCCATGGCGGCGGATCGCGCGGGCGGCGGCTTCGACGATGCGCTCATGCGTTTCTTCCTTGCGGGTGTTGGCGGGGCGTGCCATTGGTGTGTGCGTGCCGGATTCATTAATATGACGTTGATCATATTGCTGTTCGCTGGTTCATGCTTGCTTGTGCTGCGTGCAAAGGCGCGGGTAGGGAGGCTGTGGCTCGCCGGCCGGTGCGGTCATTGCCCCTGGCGGGGCAATGACTACCCTCCGCTGACTGGTTTCAAGGCCCGTCGCCCAAACTCCCTCCACTCACTTCGTTCGTTGTGGTCAAACAGTGGGCGACAGTCAGTGCACGAAGCGTGCTGCGCACGCGGGCCATGAAACCAGCCAGCTCCGGCGCCCCGTCCCTATTGGCGCTCCACAGCCTCCC
>NZ_JBFUGN010000289.1:0-6474 GCF_056402895.1 Rhizobacter sp. P3_B12
CTGCAGCAGGAGCGTCAGGACAAGCCGGCGCCGTCGATGGACGGCCTGATGCCGCAGCCGGCCGAAGAAGCCGCGAGCGCGCCGCCGTCATCGAAGTCGAGCGCCGACGACGAGCAGATGAAGGCGGTGGAGCGCGCGCTGCAGCAGGAGGCCGGCAAGAAGTAGGCTACAGCTTCTGCGTCTGCATGAAGTCGTCGAAGGCTGCCTCGGCGAAGCGGAACCACAGGTTCTGGTCGGCGCGCACCTTCGCGAAGTCCTCGTAGACCTTCTTCCAGTTCTGGTTCTTCGCCGAGAGCTCGGCGTACATCTCCTGCGAGGCCTTGAAGGCCGCCTCCATCACCTCCTTCGGGAAGCGGAACAGCCGCGTACCGCTGCCCACCAGCTGCTTCAGCGCGGCCGGGTTGCGGTAGTCGTACTTGGCCTGCATGTCGATGTGGGCCACCGCGGAGGCGGCCTCGATCACCGCCTTGTACTCGGGCGTCAGCGCGTCGAAGGCCTTGGTGTTGACGAAGAAGTCGAGCTGCGGGCCGCCCTCCCACCAGCCGGGGTAGCAGTAGTTGGGCGCCACCTTGTTGAAGCCGAGCTTCTGGTCGTCGTACGGGCCGACCCATTCGGCGGCGTCGATCGTGCCCTTCTCGAGCGCGGGGTAGATGTCGCCACCGGGGATGTTCTGCGGCACCGCGCCGATGCGCTCGAGCACGCGGCCGCCGAAGCCGCCGATGCGCATCTTCAGGCCCTTCATGTCGGCCAGCGACTTGATYTCCTTGCGGAACCAGCCKCCCATCTGCGCGCCGGTGTTGCCRCCGGGGAAGTTGAYGATGTTGTASTKGYGGTAGAAMTCGCGCATCAGCTTCAGGCCGTTGCCYTCSASCATCCASGCCGTCATCTGGCGCGAGTTCARSCCGAACGGRATCGMGSMGCCGAKCGCGAAGGTCTCGTCCTTGCCGAAGAAGTAGTACGGCRCGGTGTGCGCSATCTCGACGGTGSCGTTCTGCACSGCRTCGACCACGCCGAAGGCCGGCATGATCTCGCCGGCCGCGTGCACCGAGATCTGGAACTTGCCGCCGGWSAKYTCGCCGACCTTCTTSGCGAASACCTCGSCGSCGCCGWAGATGGTGTCGAGCGATTTCGGGAAGCTGGAGGCSAGGCGCCAGCGCAGGGCCGTCTGGGCATGCACGATGGCGGGGGCGCTGGCGGCGGCGAGCACGCCGGCCAGGCCGGTGCGGGTGATCAGGGTACGGCGGTCCATGTCTCTCTCCTCGGGGTGATGGGGCGGAGAGATTTTTTACCGAGCTTCGAGGGGGATGGGGATGGGCTTTCCCCGTTGGGGAAAGCCCGGCGGGCTCTTGATCGTTGATCGCCGATGCGGTCAGTTCTCTTGCGACGGCTTGTAATTTGAATATTCAACAATTCTCCGCGTATGAATCTTGCATTGCAGTGAGAAAGCAACCGCCGCCGCTTTCAGACCATCGTCGACTTCAGGTTTCTCTTTCGGCAAAAATACCGCCGCTTGCTGCTTGAAATAATCCTTCATCTCAAGAAGGTTCTTCTGCTTGTAACGAGCTGCGGAACGGCGGGACACACCTTCGCAGTCTGCCGCTAGCAACCTGCACATGTTGTGCAGCACTTTGAAATCGATAGGGTCTCGGCAAACTTCTCGATCTACCAAGGCCCCCCAATTAGTCGCGTCGCGACCAAAATCCTTCCGCCGCCTGCCTGCCGTCTGCAATTCAGGCGCCTGCTTATCAAGAGGCTCGCAATACTGATCCCTCAATGCGGAATGAGATATTTTTCTGCCTGCATCACTCACCTCCTCGTGAATTACATGCTCGATCGAGTTCGCCGTCCCTTGAACCATCACCCTTCTAGTCTCCTCCTGCTTTCGAGAAATCTTGTTCATGGCGGCATCACTACCGCTGCCGTCTAGATGCAACTCAGTCCGCGTGCCGATCTGACGATTTCTTGTTTGCGAATTGGTATTTCGTTTTTTCGGCTTCGTGATCACATTCTTGTATTCTTTTCGTCCTTTTCTCTGTTGCCCCTCGAATTTGCCATCAAGCTCCTGCATCAATTCACGATGACGCAAGTCCTTGTTAACTGCACCAGCGACTTCCGGCTTGACTTTCGCATGAACCGGCTTGGCAGACGATGGATCTTCAGTATCAGCTTCACTGTCCTCTGATCTACTCAATGAATCCCCCACATGCGGCAACTCAGCCTCCTCGGGTAGACAAGATTCATTCGAGAGGTTTTCCACGTAGATCATTTTCCCCTCCTCCAAACCAAACTCATCCTGGGATCTTTCAGTGTCCCTATCGTCCAGTTCAGCCATTAGCGCATCGATATCAATGACATCACTTGCCTTCTCAGCGATGAAACCAACAAGATACTCCAATGCTTTCTCATATTCATCCACATCACCCGATTCCATTGCTGAAAAGGCAGCCTCCTGGAATTTAACAAACCCATCATCGAACTCAGTTTCATCCTTCTCATACCGTATTGCCTGCATCCGACAATAAAGTGAATGATAGCTTTCTGAAATTATATTCTGATCACCATTCCCGCCGTGCTGAAGTTTTCCCCGAAGCTCCTTGAGCGAACCATCAATAAGGTGACCCGCCAAATTCAAGGCATAGGTTCTATCATCCGTCTCATGCTCCGCGACATTCTTAAGATCGAACTCAATGCCATTGCTCAACYCAATCTTGCAATTGAATGTTGATTGGGCTCTCGCTGCTATGCGCTGCCTCCCCAACTTCTCACGGATCGACTCATACTTACTATTTTTCCCCTTCATTTCGATACTACGAATAGAAGGCGCTTTTGCGAGGCACTTGATCCCGGATGACATGAAAGTTGCTCCACAGCACAGTAAAACGATGCCCCATGCAGCAATCACACACAGATCACTCACAAGCAGGCGTTCCCCCTGTGTGACCGATCCGCTTTCCAAGTTCCACCCCGGGACAAACAGCTTCATCCCGTCCGGCCGATTCGCACTCTCAGGTGCGTAGCTCGCCCCTCGGATCCCGCCTCAACCGCCCCGCACGCCCAGCTTGAAACTGATCATCGCCCGCAGCTTGTTCGGCACCACCGGCTTCACCAGCAGGTGGAAGTTGTGCACCTGCGCGTCCACCTCGTGGTTGGTCATCGTGCTGCCGCTCACCATGATGGCCGGCACGCCCGGGCCGAAGCGCTCGCGCAGCGCCTGGATCGCCTCCACACCGGTGTGGCCGTGCTCCAGCCGGTAGTCGACGATCAGCAGGTCCGGCGGCTCATTCCCGGCCTCGTCGCTCTGCGCCCAGGCCCGGCTGGCCGACACCGTCTCGAAGCTGCGCACGCTGGCGCCCCAGCCCTTCAGCAGCACCTCCAGCCCGTCGCGCACCGCCGGCTCGTCCTCGACGATCACGATGCGGCGGCGGTCCAGCGTCAGCCCGATCGGCGCCTTGCCGCTCAGCGCCGGTGCCACCGCGCGCGGCGCCTTGCCGGGCGGCAGCTCCAGCGAGAACACCGTGCCGTGCCCCGGCCGTGAGCGCAGCGACAGCGGCGCCTCCATCAGCCCCGCCAGCCGCTTGACGATCGCCAGCCCCAGCCCCAGCCCCTTGCGCTGGTGCGGCGCCAGCGCGTCGCCCTGCGGCACCTGGTAGAACTCCTCGAAGATGCGCTCCTGCTCGCGCTCGCGGATGCCCACGCCGGTGTCCCACACCTGCAGCAGCAGCCGCGTGCCGCGCTTGCGGCAGCTCACCAGCACCGTGCCGTCCTGCGTGTAGCGGATCGCGTTCGACACCAGGTTGCGCAAGATGCGCTCCACCAGCACCGGGTCGGCAAACGCGTTGTGCGCCCCGCCGCGGAATCGCAGCCCCAGCCCCTTCTCGAAGGCCGTCGGCTCGAAGTGCAGCTTGAGCCGCCCGAACAGCGCGCCGATGTTGAAATGCTCGGCCTGCGTCTCGACGCCGCCGGTGTCGATCTTCGTGATGTCGAGCAGCTCCGAGAACAGCCCCTCCAGCGCATCGACCGAGCCGTTGATGCTGTTGACGAGGTGGATCACCTCCTCATCGTGGCTGCGCTGGCGCAGCGCCTCGGCGAACAGCCCCATCGCATGCAGCGGCTGCCGCAGGTCGTGGCTCGCGGCCGCGAAGAACTGCGTCTTCGAGCGGTTCGCCACCTCGGCCTGCTGCCGTGCCGCATCGGCGGCCGCCTTCTCGATGCGCAGCTGCGCACCCAGTTCGTCGGCGCGCAGCTTCAGCTTCAGCAGGTTCTCGTAGTTGAGCCGGTAGTCGCTCGCGAGCAGCGTCGTCATCGCGACGATCGTCAGCAGCACACCGGCCAGCACCAGGTCGTCGAAGCCGCCCGGCAGCCCCACGCGCAGCACTGTCGGCGCAAAGCACAGCAGCGCGAAGGTGTTGTAGACCTTGCGCATCGGCGCCAGGATCGGCATGCCGGCCACGCAGAAGCTGTAGACGGTGAGCAGCAGCCCGATGCGCTCCGTCGTACCGCCGTGAGGGTAGAACAGCCATGCCGCCGAGCCCCAGACGATGCCCGAGCCCATCGTCGCGCCGACCCAGATGCGGAACCACGGCTGCGCCGCCGCCAGCGTCTGCACGTTGCGCCCGCGGAACGCCACCAGCGCCCACATGCGGAAGATCCACAGCCCCCAGAACATCACCATCCAGGCCGCCAGCAGCCAGCGCGGCGCGTGGTCCCAGAACAACAGCGCCATCACCGACGCGCCGGCCGCATTGCCGGCCAGCGTGGTCGGCACGTACGAATACAGGCCGTGGATGCGCTCGACTTCGGTCAGATCGCGCAGGGAGGCGGCCTGTGCAGCGGGCGCAGGGGCCACCATCTCAGCGCGGGCCGTTGTGGCGCCAGGCCGAGAAGCCGCCGTGCGCCTGCGTCATCTGGCTCACCGCCAGCACGGCCTGCGTGCGCGAGCTCACGTTCAGCACCCGCAGCACCGCGGCCACGTGGTCCTTCACCGTCTCGACCGACAGCCCCAGCTCGCGGGCGATCAGCTTGTTCGGGTTGCCCTGCAGCAGCAGCGCCAGCACGTCGGTCTGGCGCGGCGTGAGGCCCAGCGACGCGATCGACGGGTGCTGCTGGAAGCTGCCGCCCTTGGCCGCCTCGCCGATCTGGTTGACGGCGGCCGGCACGCCCCACGGCGCGTCCTGCGCGCGCTCGGACGGCCGGTCGTTGCCGATGCTGATCGGCGGCACGTAGATGCCGCCCGACATCACCATCCGCAGCGCATCGAACAGGGTCTCGTTGGAGGCGCGCTTCGGCACGAACCCCATCGCGCCCAGGTCGATCGAGCGGATCACGTCGCTCGCCCGGTCGGAGGCCGACACCACCACCACCGGCAGCGCCGGGTAGGTGCTGCGGAACTCGACCAGCAGGTCGAAGCCGTCGGCGTCTCCCAGGTGCAGGTCGAGCAGCACCAGGTCGAAGTCGTTGTCGGCGGCCAGCGTCTCGCGCGCGGCGCGGGCACTGCCGGCACCGACCACGCTGACGTGGTCGCCCAGGCCCTGGATCACGGTCTGCAAGGCCGACAGGATCAACGGATGGTCATCGACCAACAGCACTTTCATCGCGACATCCCTTTCGTGCGCTGTGRGCCCTCGGCCCGGGGCAAAGCGCCGATGCTAGCCGAGCGCCCCGGACGCCCCGCACCCCCTGAAGAGGGTGAAGCGGCCCACTTTGTCAGGGCGGCGTGTCAAAGGTAGCGCCGTGTCAGCGATTCCGCCACGCACACCGGCTTGGCCGAGCCCTCGCGCTCCATCGTGACCTCGATCGTCAGCTGGGCGCCACCATCCAGCGGTTCATGGGCCAGCAGCTTGAAACTGCCCCGCAAGCGGCTGCCCACCGGCACCGGCGACGGGAACCGCACCCGGTTCAGCCCGTAGTTGACGCCCATGCGCGTGTCGCCCACCTCGAAGGCCGACGCGAACATCTCCGGCAGCAGGCTCAGCGTGAGAAAGCCATGGGCGATCGTGGTCTTGAACGGCCCGGCCGCCGCGCGCACCGGGTCGACGTGGATCCACTGGTGGTCGCCGGTGGCCTCGGCGAACTGGTCGATGCGGCGCTGGTCGACCTCGATCCAGTCGCTCAGGCCGATCTCCTGCCCCACCAGGGCCTGCAGCTCGGCCAGCCGTTCGAAGCGCTTCATCAGGCGTCCAGCCACTGGAGCAGCGGCTGCCATTGTTCGAGGTCGCGCTCGACGCGGCTCGGTGCCACGTCCCACAGCGTCAGGCCGCGCGCGGCCAGGTGCACGTAGTTCTGCGTGTCGCGCAGGAAGCCGAGCAGCGGCACCTGCAGCGTCTCGAGGAAGCTGCGCAGCTGGTCGGCCGAGATCGTGCCCTCGCGCACCCGCATGCCGACGATCGCGACCGCCACCTTGTCGCCCCGCCGCCGCGCCAGCAGCTCGCGCACGAAGGCGTGCGTCGCGTGGATGTCGAAGATGCTGGGCTGCAG
>NZ_JBFUGN010000290.1:0-6466 GCF_056402895.1 Rhizobacter sp. P3_B12
GTCCTACATCCTCGATGCCTTGCGACGCGCCGATTCCGAGCGCGAGCGCGGCCGCGTGCCCGGGCTGCATGCCCAGACGGCCACCGCCACGGCCGATGACGACGACCTGCCGGACGGCCGCGGCGGCATGCGCTGGGGGTTTGTCGCGTCGCTGCTCGGGCTGGCGCTGATCGTCGTGTTCGCGTGGATGGCGTTCGGACGCGACAAGCCGATCGAGGTGATCGTCTCGGCACCGCCGCCTCCGCAGCCGGTGCCGGCACCGCCTCCCCCGGCGCCCGTCGCGATGGCCCCCGCTCCTGCTGCTGCCCCCGCTCCTGCGCCGATCCCGGAACCGGTCGCGGCGCCAGAGAAGCCGCAGCGCAAGCCCGTGCCCGCGAAGCGGGAACCCGCGCGCACCACCACGCCGGCCGTCGACGAGACGCCGGCCGTGCCTGTGAGCGAGTTGCCGGCCGACGTGCGCCGCGAACTGCCCACGCTGGCCATCAGCGGCGCGACCTACTCGGCGAGCCGCGCGAGCCGCATGCTGATCGTCAACGGCCAGCTCTACCACGAGGGCGACATCATCGCGCCCAACGTGCACCTGGAGCAGATCCGGCTGAAGTCGGCCGTGCTGCGCTACAAGAACTACCGCTACAGCGTCGGCTACTGATTCCGGCGTACGCTGCGCCGCATCCGCCACTGCAGGAGAAAACACCGTGAGACCGCTACTGTTCGACGCGAAGCCGGCCGAGCGCCGGGCCGCTCCCAAGCCGGCCGGCATCCCCTCGGGGGATCGGCCGATGTACTCATCGGACGAGGGGCTGTCATGAGCGACAAATCGATCCTCGATCACATCAGCGCCCTCGTCGACGAAGAACAGCAGCTGCGCGACGGCACGGCCGCGCCCGGCCAGAACGCCGAGCGCATCCGCCACATCGAGCACCAGCTCGACCAGTGCTGGGACCTGCTGCGGCAGCGGCGCGCCAAGCGCGAGTTCGGCGAAGACCCGGCCAGCGCCAAGGTGCGCGACGAGAAAACGGTCGAAGGCTACGAAGGCTGACACCAGGCCCTCGTCACTTCACACAGGCTTCATGCGGCGTTCGACGACGCCGCGGACAGTGCGCCGGTGCCCACCACCGCGCGCCTCGCGCACTGTCCATGTCCCACCTCATCGTCCACGGCGGCCAGCCTCTTGCGGGCCGCCTCGTCCCGTCGGCCAACAAGAACGCGGTGCTGCCGATCCTGTGTGCCACGCTGCTGACGCGGCAGCCGGTGCGCCTGCGCCGCGTGCCCGACATCACCGACGTGCGCAAGATCCTCGACGTGTTCCGCTCGCTCGGCAGCCGCGTCGAGGTCGACTTCAAGACCGGCCTGCTCGACCTGCACCACCGCAGCACGAACTTCGACGAGACCGTGCACCGCCTGCCGCAGGAGATGCGCTCGTCGATCATGCTGGTGCCGCCGCTGCTGGCGCGCTTCGGCGTCGCCCGCATCGAGAGCGACGTGCAGGGCTGCACGCTGGGCGTGCGCGAGATCGATCCGCACGTCGAGGTGCTGCAGCGCTTCGGCGCGCGCGTCGAGCGCCGGCCTGATGCGCTGATCGTGCGCAGCGACGGCCCGCTGCGCGCGGCCGACCACTGGCTCGACTACGCGTCGGTCACCACCACCGAGAACTTCGTGCTGTGCGCGGCGCTCGCCGAAGGCAGCGCGACGCTGATGAACGCGGCCTCCGAGCCGCACGTGCAGGAGTTCTGCGAGTTCATGCGCCAGCTCGGCGCGCGCATCGAGGGCTGCGGCACCTCGCGGCTGACGATCCACGGCGTCGACGCGCTCGGCGGCACCGACTACAGCTTCGCCGACGACTTCCACGAGGTGGTGACCTTCCTCGCGCTCGGCGCGATCACCGGCGGCGACGTGCGCGTGCGCAACACCGCGGCGCACCAGTTCCCGCTGATCGACCGCACGTTCGCGAAGCTGGGCGTGCAGGTGCGGCACGAGGGCGGCTGGTCGCGCACCGTCGTCGACGGCCCGCTGCGCGTGGCCGAGCCGTTCACGCAGAACATGCTGCCGAAGATCGAGGCTGCGCCCTGGCCCTACCTGCCGGTCGACCTGCTGCCGATCTTCATCGCGCTCGGCACGCGCGCGCAGGGCAGCGTGATGTTCTGGAACAAGGTCTACGACGGCGCGCTCGGCTGGACCTCGGAGCTGTCGAAGTTCGGCGCGCACGCGTTCCAGTCCGACCCGCACCGCATCGTCACCTTCGGCGGCAAGCCGCTGTCGCCGGCCGAGGTCGAGAGCCCGTACATCATCCGCGTCGCGATCGCGCTGCTGATGCTGGCGGCCAGCATCCCCGGCCGCTCGGTGATCCGCAATGCCGGGCCGATCCGGCGCGCGCACCCGCAGTTCGTCGAGAACCTGTGCGCGCTCGGGGCGCGGATCGAGTGGGAATCCGGCGATTGAGCGCGGGGCGACGGATTCAGCGCGGCTCGGCAGCGAACACCAGGTCGGTGCGCCACTTCGACATGTCGGGCTCGGTGTCGGGCCCGTCGAGGTAGAACTCGTAGCGTCCGTCCCACGCCTCGGCGCTGCTGCCGCGCGCCTGCTTGCGCCACGCCACCTGGTGCTGCTGGCCCCACGCGAGCAGGTAGGCGGTGGCCGGCATCAGCTCCTCGGGATGGCCGGTGTGGCGCATCGTCACGTAGCTGCCGGCAGCCACGGTGCCCGATTGCACCCGCGCATCGCCCGTGGCCGGCTTGCCGACGAGGGTGCCGACGTCGATCTCCATCCGACCGTTCATGTCGATCACGTTGTAGCGGAAGAACAGCGGGCCGGCCGGCGGCACGTCGTGCGCCTGCAGCCACTCGAACAGCTGCGGGATCAGCGGCACCACCTTCGACTCGATCTCGCCCATCCGCACGTCGGTGCGGATGAACATGCAGGGCTGCTCGGCGCGCTGCTCGAAGCGCGGGGTCGTGAGGGTCGTCATGTGYGGCTCCTGACGGCGGTTCGTCAACCAGAGGCTGGATATTGAACCAACTGACCCCGTTGTCAAATGTCATTGAACGATCCACCCGGGGAGGGTTACTCACGCACATCTTCAACACCACTCTGTCGATCATGCTGCCACGACTCGCCACTTCGGGAACCTCTTCGCCTCGCAGAACGCCTGAGACGACAGGTCTGCCCGCACAGAATGAGCGGCAGTTCGGTCCGCAGCGGCAAAGTGCACGCGACACGTGTTCCGAACACCTCACACGCCCGGAGCTTTCATTGGAAGAATGGCCTGCGGAGATCGAATCTCCCTCCGATCGGGCCAGCATGGCGGAGTTCCGGTTGCAAAGCCCGGGTTCCAACTTCGAGTTCGTGACGGAGCCCACCACCTCCAGGTTGAAGCTCGCCGTCGTTGACGGAAGCATCAAGACTGATCCCGAACAGTTGATGAGCTATGCCGCGACTGCGGAAGCGGCCGGACTTGCATCAAAAGCCGAAGCGGTGTGGCAATTTCTTCTGTTCGACGAGCCCCAGGCAACGACTGCGGCTCTCGAGGGCGACGTGCCCGATTCGCTGCTCTCGGTGATCCAGCATTTCATCGAGCACGATCCAGACGCATTCCACGGCAGGTGCGACATCCGGGCTGCACTCACCCTGTTCGACAAGGAACCTGGCCGAACCCGCATCGCCGACGTGGCAAACGACGTCAGGCATCGAATGCTGGCGATTGATGAACCCGAAAGACCTCAGCTGGAGACGATGATCCGGGCAACGCAATTTCTTGGTGGCTTCCCAGATCGCTTTGACAAGATCATCTCGGCCGCCCCGATTGACGCCTGCAGAATGGCTTGCATGCTCTGGATCTTCGAGCACCCCAACTGGAAGGCCGCCTGCAACGGGGCAATCGGGGAAATCATCAAGCGTCAAGCCTCGTTGACTCCGAAGGATCTCGAGCACCTCAAGGAACCCACCAGTTCGCGGCAGGTCGAACTGATCACCAAGGTCGCGACCATGATCAATAAAGTTCCATCGACCGTTCTCCAGGAGGACATCGTTGGATTGAGGCGCAGTATTGGACTTGCCCAAACCAATGAGTTCAACGGTGAGCTGCTTGGGCAGCTGAGGTCGCAACTGGATCAGTGGTCACCACCCGACTCGCATCTCAACGCAAGCTGAGCCGCGTCAATCCCCGTCCGCATCGGTGAACTCGATCGTCACCTTCCACGCCGTCGCGATCGGCGGGTCGATCACCGCGCGCAGCGCGACCAGCGCCTTCACCGGTGCGGCGATGCGCGCCGGCGTCCAGGTGGCGGCATCGACCGGCAGCGCCGCGATGGATTGCCGCACCGCGGTCACCGCGCGCCGCAGCGCCGGCCCGTGCGGCTTCGCGAGGCCCTGCTCGGCCAGCACGTCGTCCAGCCCCCAGCGCGGCCCGCCCTGGGTGTAGGCGAGGCCCGGCGTCTGCCCGAGCAGCAGCTGTGCGACGCCATCGACATGCGCCAGCAGGAACTCGCGCGTGTGCTTCGTGCGCATGCTGTCGAAGTTCTCCAGCGCGTCGCGCTGCCCCGGCACCTGCAGCGCCTGCGCGCGGGCCGCCTTCTCGAGCTTCTTGCCGCGCAGCAGCTCGACACTGCCGACCAGCAGGTTCAGGATCAGCTTCKTCGCCGCCGGCACGTCGGGCGGCGTCGCCGAGCGCCAGCGGTCGGCCTCGGTGCGCCAGCCGGCCAGCAGCAGGCCCACCTCCTCCTTCAGCGCCATCGCGATGCGCAGCGTGTAGCGGCACAGCGCCGGGCTGCGCAGCACCGGCGCCTGCGGCTCGGTGCCGGCCGGGAACAGCAGCCACTCCAGCGCCGGCAGGCCCCGCACCGCCGTGCCCCAGCGCTCCATCGCGTCGCTCGCCGCCGGGCCGGTCATCGGCGCGGTCGCGGTGACGGTGGCCGCCTGCTGGATCACCTTCGGCCGGGTCGGCCAGAAATCGATCGCCTTCGAGCTGCGCCGCGCGAGCGTCGGCCCCATCTGCAGCGCCTCCAGGCGGCGCCAGCTGAGCATCGCCTGCAGCCACAGCGCCTGGCTCTCCTTCAGCTGGGCCGGCGTCGGCTGGCCGCCGGCCGCCATCGCCGCCTCGAGCACCGCCACCAGAGCGGCCGCACTGCGGTCGAGCGCCTCGTAGGCCGGCACCGCCCACTGGTCGTGCAGCATCTGCATCCAGGTGACGAACGGGTCGGTGGCCGCGCGGGCCCCCGCCGGCGCGGCTGACAGCGCGGCGATCGACGCCAGCCGCAACAGCACCGCACGGCGCGCCGGGATGGCGCGGGGCGAGCGGTGAACCGGGCGCGGAAGCATCGGCAGATTATGGACAAAGTCACACTTCGCGCGTGTCTTTTCCCCTCGGGCACCGCCCCCCTGCCCGAGGGACGCCCCCCTGCCCGGGTGGTGTTTTCTGCCAGATGCCTATGGTGCAATGCGACGCCTTTTCCCTCGGCGGGACGCTCCCGGACCCCGCCGAACTGCCCGCACCCGACCCCGCATGACCCGACCCGACGCCACCGCCACCCCCGCCTCGTTGCCCCCGCGCAACCTGACGGTCGACGGCCTGCGCGGCGTCGCGGCGATGCTGGTGGTGCTGTACCACCTCTACCTCAACACCGAGACGCTGCTGCGCCCCTTCACGCCCGACTGGCTGCACGCGCTGATCGGCAGCTTCGGCGCCACCGGCGTCAACGTGTTCTTCGTGCTGAGCGGCTTCGTGATCTCGATGAGCCTGCGCGATGCGCCGCTGTCGGGCCGCTACGTCGCGATGTTCGCGCTGCGCCGCTCGGTGCGGCTCGATCCGCCGTACTGGGCCACCATCGTGCTGTGCATCGCGATGGCCAAGCTGTCGGCGCTGCTGTTCGCCGAACTCGCCGGCYGCGGCCAGTTCTCCGCCGCGCAGATCGCCTCGCACCTGTTCTACCTGCAGGACATCCTCGGCTACGGCAGCATCTCGGCGGTGTTCTGGACGCTGTGCATCGAGCTGCAGTTCTACCTCGTGCTGGTGCTGGTGCTGACCGCCGCGCACGACCCGGCACAGCCGCGCAGCCGCCCGATCCTCGCGATCGCCGCGCTGACCGCGTTGTCGCTGGTGCTGGCGGTCGGCCAGATCAAGCTGCCGGTCGACGGCCTGTTCGTGCGCTACTGGCACATGTTCGGGCTGGGCGCACTGACCTGCTGGTGCGTGTTCGGCGACCTGTCGTGGCGCTGGTGGTGGGCGCTGGTCGGCATCGAGCTCGCCGTGGTGTTCGGCAGCGCACCGTCGCTGCCCCACCTCGCGCCGGTGCTGGCCGCCCTCGTGATCGTGCTGTCCCGGCGCTGGGTGGCGGCACGCGGCTGGCTGAGCGGCACCGTCCACCAGTTCCTCGGCAAGCTGTCGTACAGCCTGTACCTGATGCACCCGATCGTCGGCTGGAGCACGATCTCGGTGCTGAAGAAGCTGTTCGGCGACCACCCGTCCGTGCCA
>NZ_JBFUGN010000291.1:0-6461 GCF_056402895.1 Rhizobacter sp. P3_B12
CGCATGGACGGCAAGCCGCTCGCGCTGCCCGACCGGCTGGCCTGGGYGCTCGGCAACCTGCTGATCTACGGCCCGCTGCGCAACACGCTGGGCCTGTCGCGCGTGCGCGTGGCCTACACCGCCGGCGAGGCGATCGGGCCGGACCTGTTCAGCTTCTACCGCTCGATCGGCATCAACCTGAAGCAGCTCTACGGCTCGACCGAGACCGCCGTGTTCGTCTGCCTGCAACCCGACCACCAGGCGCGCGCCGACACGGTAGGCATCCCGATCGACGGCGTGGAACTGAAGGTCGGTGCCGACGGCGAGGTGCTGGTGCGCTCGGCCGGGTTGCTGAAGGGCTACTACCGCAACGAGGCGGCGACGGCCGAGGTGCTCTCGCCCGACGGCTGGTACCGCACCGGCGACGCCGGCTTCCTCGACGCGCAGGGGCACCTGAAGATCATCGACCGCGCGAAGGACGTCGGCCGGCTGGTCGGCGGCGCGAACGACGGCGCGATGTTCGCGCCCAAGTACGTCGAGAACAAGCTGAAGTTCTTCCCGCACATCAAGGAGGCGGTGGCCTTCGGCGATGGGCGCGAGAAGGTCTGCGCCTTCATCAACATCGACATGGAGGCGGTGGGCAACTGGGCCGAGCGCCGCAACCTGCCCTACGCCGGRTACACCGACCTGGCGCAGAAGCCCGAGGTGTACGAACTGGTGCGCGACTGCGTGGAGCAGGTCAACGCCGACCTCGCGGCCGACGACAAGCTCGCCGGCAGCCAGATCACGCGCTTCCTGGTGCTGCACAAGGAGCTCGACGCCGACGACGGCGAACTCACCCGCACGCGCAAGGTGCGGCGCGGCTTCATCGGCGAGCGCTACCAGGTGCTGGTCGATGCGCTGTACGGCGGCCGCGCCTCGCAGTACATCGAGACCGCGGTGAAGTTCGAGGACGGCCGCAGCGGCATGGTCGCCGCCGACCTGCGCATCGCCGACGCGAAGACCTTCGCGCCAGTCAGGAGCGCCGCATGACGCGAGCCGTGGGCGACGTGATCCTCGACGTGAAGAACATCAGCCTGTCGTTCGGCGGCGTGAAGGCACTGACCGACATCAGCTTCGACCTGCGCGAGCACGAGATCCGCGCCATCATCGGCCCGAACGGCGCCGGCAAGAGCTCGATGCTGAACTGCATCAACGGCGTCTACCAGCCGCAGCAGGGTTCGATCGCGCTGCGCGGGCGCACCTTCCGCCACATGAACTCGCGCCAGGTCGCCGAGATGGGCGTCGCGCGCACCTTCCAGAACCTGGCGCTGTTCAAGGGCATGAGCGTGCTCGACAACATCATGACCGGCCGCAACCTGCGCATGAAGAGCAACCTGCTGCTGCAGGCGCTGCGGTTCGGGCCGGCCGAGCGCGAGGAGATCGAGCACCGGCGCGTCGTCGAACGCATCATCGATTTCCTGGAGATCCAGCCGTACCGCAAGACGCCGGTCGGCAAGATGCCGTACGGGCTGCAGAAGCGCGTCGACCTCGGCCGCGCGCTCGCGATGGAGCCGCAGGTGCTGCTGCTGGACGAGCCGATGGCCGGCATGAACGTCGAGGAGAAGCAGGACATGAGCCGCTTCATCCTCGACGTGAACGACGAGTTCGGCACGACCATCGTGCTGATCGAGCATGACATGGGGGTGGTGATGGACATCAGCGACCGGGTGGTGGTGCTCGACTACGGCAGGAAGATCGGCGACGGCACGCCGGGCGAGGTGCGATCCGATCCGGATGTCATCAAGGCCTACCTCGGGGTTCAACACTGATGGGCTTCTTCCTCGAAACCCTCTTCGGCGGCCTGATGGCGGGCATGCTGTATGCGCTGATCGCGCTCGGCTTCGTGCTGATCTACAAGGCCTCGGGCGTCTTCAATTTCGCGCAGGGCGCGATGGTGCTGTTTGCGGCGCTCGCGATGGCGCGCTTCTCCGAGTGGTTCCCGCAGTGGTTCCACTTCGACAGCAAGCTGCTCGCCAACGTGCTGGRCTTCATCACCGCGGCGGCGTTGATGGTGGGGGTGGCCTGGCTGATCGAGCGGCTGTGCCTGTCGCGGCTGGTCAACCAGGACGGCATCACGCTGCTGATGGCGACGCTCGGCATCGCGTACTTCCTCGACGGGCTCGGCCAGACGCTGTTCGGCAACGACATCTACAAGATCGACGTCGGCATGCCGAAGGAGCCGCTGCTGGTGCTGCAGGGCACATTCGAAGGCGGCGTGCTGATCAGCCAGGAGGACCTGGTGGCGGCGCTGGTTGCGGCCACGCTGGTCGCGCTGCTCGCCCTCTTCTTCCAGAAGACGGCCACCGGGCGCGCGCTGCGTGCGGTGGCCGACGACCACCAGGCGGCGCAATCGATCGGCATCCCGCTCGACCGCATCTGGGTCATCGTGTGGTCGGTGGCCGGCATCGTCGCGCTGGTGGCCGGCATCATCTGGGGCAGCAAGCTGGGGGTGCAGTTCTCGCTGTCGCTGGTGGCGCTGAAGGCGCTGCCGGTGGTGATCCTCGGCGGACTCACGTCGATCCCCGGCGCGATCCTCGGCGGGCTGATCATCGGCGTCGGCGAGAAGCTGTCGGAGATCTACCTCGGGCCGATGCTCGGCGGGGGCATCGAGATCTGGTTCGCCTATGTGCTGGCGCTGCTGTTCCTCCTCGTCAGGCCCCAGGGCCTGTTCGGCGAGAAGATCATCGATCGGGTCTGAGCCATGCTGTACAGAGAGAACGGCCAGTTCAAGACCAGCTACCGCGCCGACCAGCAGATCTTCCCGGTGCTGCAGGACCGCGTCGCGATCCTCGCGCTGCTGGCGGTCGCCTTCGTCGTGCTGCCACTCACCGCGCCCGAGTACCTGTTCCGCGCGATCCTGATCCCGTTCCTGATCCTGTCGCTCGCCGCGCTCGGGCTGAACATCCTCGTCGGCTACTGCGGCCAGATCTCGCTGGGCACCGGCGCCTTCATGGCGGTGGGCGCGTACGCGGCCTACAACTTCCAGGTGCGCATCCCGGGCATGCCGCTGATCGCGTCGCTGCTGCTCGGCGGCGTCTGCGCCACCGGCGTCGGGGTGCTGTTCGGCATCCCGTCGCTGCGCATCAAGGGGCTGTACCTGGCGGTCGCGACGCTGGCCGCGCAGTTCTTCACCGACTGGGCCTTCCTGCGCATCTCGTGGTTCACCAACAACTCGTCGTCGGGCTCGGTCAGCGTCTCGGGCCTGAACGTGCTTGGGCTGCCGATCGAATCGCCGGTGTCGAAGTACCTGCTGTGCCTCGGCTTCGTCTGCGTGTTCGCGCTGCTCGCGAAGAACCTGGTGCGCGCGAGCATCGGCCGCGAATGGATGGCGATGCGCGACATGGACGTCGCCGCCGCGGTGATCGGCATCCGCCCGATGTACGCCAAGCTCACCGCGTTCGCGGTCAGCTCGTTCATCGTCGGCGTGGCCGGCGCGCTGTGGGGCTTCATCCACCTCGGCGCCTGGGAGCCGGCGGCGTTCAACATCGACCGCTCGTTCCAGCTGCTGTTCATGGTGATCATCGGCGGGCTCGGCTCGATCAGCGGCAGCTTCATCGGCGCGGCCTTCATCATCCTGCTGCCGCTGCTGCTGAACCAGGTGCCGCGCTGGTTCGACATGCCGCTGTCGACCGCGCTCGCATCGCACCTCGAATCGATGATCTTCGGCGCGCTGATCGTGTTCTTCCTGATCGTCGAGCCGCACGGGCTGGCACGGCTGTGGTCCACCGCGCGCGAGAAGCTGCGGCTGTGGCCCTTCCCCCATTGAGCCCACCGATCGCGATTCCATCACCACCACCAACGGAGACAGACATGCAGTTCAAGTCGTTCGCACGGGTTGCCGCGATCGCCGCGGTGGGTTGGGCCGGCCTGCTCGCCGCGCCGGCCGCGCAGGCGCAGGCCAAGGAGCAGTTCTTCCCGCTGCTCGTCTACCGCACCGGCGCCTACGCGCCCAACGGCACGCCGTGGGCCAACGGCAAGCAGGACTACCTGAAGATGATCAACGCCCGCGACGGCGGCATCAACGGCGTCAAGCTGAGCTACGAGGAATGCGAGACCGGCTACGCGACCGACCGCGGCGTGGAATGCTACGAGCGCCTGAAGGGCCGCGCCGGCGTCACGCTGTTCGACCCGCAGGCCACCGGCATCACCTTCGCGCTGACCGACAAGGTGCCCGCCGACAAGATCCCGCTGATCACGCTCGGCTACGGCCTGGCGGCCTCGCAGGACGGCGGCGTGTTCAAGTGGAACTTCCCGCTGATGGGCTCGTACTGGACGGCCGCCGACGTCCTGATCCAGCACATCGGCAAGAAGGAAGGCGGGCTCGACAAGCTGAAGGGCAAGAAGATCGCGCTCGTCTACCACGACTCGCCGTTCGGCAAGGAGCCGATGCCGCTGCTGGAAGAGCGCGCGAAGACGCACGGCTTCGAGCTGGTGAAGATCCCGGTGACGGCGCCCGGCGTCGAGCAGAAATCGGCCTGGCTGCAGGTGCGCCAGCAGAAGCCCGACTACGTGCTGCTGTGGGGCTGGGGCGTGATGAACTCGACCGCGCTGAAGGAGGCGATCGCCACCGGCTACCCGCGCGAGAAGATGTACGGCGTGTGGTGGGCCGGCGCCGAGCCGGACGTGAAGGACGTCGGCGACGCCGCCAAGGGCTACAACGCGCTCGCGCTGAACACCTCGGGCCAGCAGCCGAAGGTGATCCAGGACATCCTGAAGTACGTGCACGACAAGGGCCAGGGCGCCGGACCGAAGGACGAGGTCGGCTCGGTGCTGTACACGCGCGGGCTGATCATCCAGATGCTCGGTGTCGAGGCGGTGCGGCGCGCGCAGGAGCGCTACGGCAAAGGCAAGGTGATGACCGGCGAGCAGGTGCGCTGGGGGCTGGAGAACCTGGCGCTGGACCAGAAGAAGCTCGATGCGCTCGGCTTCGCCGGCGTGATGCGGCCGGTCAGCACCTCGTGCCTCGACCACATGGGCACCACCTGGACGCGGGTGCACACCTGGGACGGCAGCAAGTGGAATTTCAGCTCCGACTGGTACCAGGCCGACGAGCAGATCCTGAAGCCGATGGTGAAGGCGGCGGCGGACAAGTACGCCGTCGACAAGAAGCTCACCCGCCGGACGCCAGAAGACTGCCAGAGCTGATCGCATGGCCGCGAACATCCTGCTCAACGTCAACGGGATCGAGGTGATCTACCACCACGTGATCCTGGTGCTGAAGGGCGTCTCGCTGCAGGTGCCCGAGGGCGGCATCGTCGCGCTGCTGGGCGGCAACGGCGCCGGCAAGACGACGACGCTGCGCGCCGTCAGCAACCTGCTGGCGGGCGAGCGCGGCGCGGTCACCAAGGGCAGCATCGAGCTGCGCGGCGACCGCATCGAGGCGCTGTCCACCGCCGAGATGGTGAACCGCGGCGTCGTGCAGGTGATGGAGGGCCGGCACTGCTTCGCGCACCTGACGATCGAGGAGAACCTGATGACCGGCGCCTGGACGCGGCGCGACGGCAAGGCGGCGGTGGCCGAGACGCTGGAGAAGGTCTACGGCTACTTCCCGCGGCTGAAGACGCGGCGCGGCTCACAGGCGGCCTACACCTCGGGCGGCGAGCAGCAGATGTGCGCGATCGGCCGCGCGCTGATGGCGAACCCGAAGATGGTGCTGCTCGACGAGCCGTCGATGGGCCTCGCGCCGCAGATCGTCGAGGAGGTGTTCGAGATCGTGCGCGACCTGAACCAGCGCGAGCGCGTGACCTTCCTGCTCGCCGAGCAGAACACCGCGATGGCGCTGCGCTATGCCGACCACGGCTACATCCTCGAGAACGGCCGTGTCGTGATGGACGGGGCGGCGAAGGCGCTGGCCGAGAACGAGGACGTGAAGGAGTTCTACCTCGGCACCGGCGGCGCCAAGGACGACGTGGAGCGCAAGAGCTTCCGCGACGTCAAGAGCTACAAGCGCCGCAAACGCTGGCTGAGCTGAAGGGAGACGACGATGTCCGATGATTTCTTTGCGCCACCGGCCTTCAAGCCCGACGAGACTCTCGTCACGCTGAAGCGCCAGCTGCGCGAGCTGAAGCCGCTGGCCGAGCGCGGCGCGGCGTTCGACTGGAAAGGCAAGCCGGTGCTCCAGCTCGCGAGCGATGCCGCGACGATCACCGCGCGCATCGCCCGCCGGCCGATCACGACGCCGGAATGGGACACGCRGGTGCTGAAGAGCGGCGCCGACGTGCGCAAGCTGGTCGACGAGGTGCGCAAACGCCTGGCCCGCTGGGCGGATGACGAGTGATGGGTACCTTCTTCGACGCGCTGGAAACACGTGAGCCGGCCGAGCGCGAGCGCGCGCTGTTCGCGGCGCTGCCGGCGCTGCTGGCGCATGCGCAGGCCCATGCGCCGGCATTCGCCGCGCTGCCCGCCGGTGCCGATGCCGCGCGCATCACCGACCACACGGC
>NZ_JBFUGN010000292.1:0-6431 GCF_056402895.1 Rhizobacter sp. P3_B12
GCGGCGGCCGCGCGGCCTCGGGCAGGCGGCGGCCGCGCGGCCTCGGGCAGCGGCGGCGCATCGGCCCAGTCGCGCTTTCGGGCGCGCCGCGGCAGCCGCGCCACCACCGCGGCCCACAGCCCGTCGCGCGCGTACTGCAGCACCAACACGAGCAGCACGCCGAACACGATCACCTCGTAGCTGCCGCTGCCACCGAGCAGCCGCGGCAGCAGCACCTGCAGCTGGTCCTCCAGCAGCTTGACGACGGCCGCGCCGGCGAGTGCGCCCCACACGTGGCCGACGCCGCCGATCACCGCCATGAAGAGGTACTCGATGCCCATCTTCAGGCCGAACGGCGACGGATTGACGCTGCGCTGGAAGTGCGCGAACAACCAGCCCGACAGGCTCGCCAGCAGCGCGGCGAGCACGAACACCGCGACCTTCGCGCGGAAGGTGTCGATGCCCATCGCCTCGGGCATCGTGCTGCCGCCCTTCAGCGCCCGCAGCGCGCGGCCGCTGCGCGAATCGAGCAGTTGCGTGGCCGCCAGCGCCGCCAGCAGCACCAGCGCCCACAGCAGGTAGAAGAAGCTGCGGCCGGTGTTCAGCGGCAGGCCGAAGAACCCGATCGGCGCGATGCCGAGCAGGCCGTCATAGCGGCCCAGCGCCTCCAGGTTGCCGAACAGGTAGAACAGGCTCAGACACCAGGCGATGGTCGCGAGCGGCAGGTAGTGGCCCGACATGCGCAGCGTGATCCAGCCGAGCAGCAGCGCGGTGAGCGCCGTCAGCGCCAGCCCGCCGAACACCGCGAGCCACGGCGACAGCCCGAGGTTCAGCGTCAGCCACGCGCTGCTGTAGGCACCGAGGCCGACGAACGCCGCCTGGCCGAACGAGGTCAGCCCGGCGATGCCGGTCAGCAGCACGAGGCCGATCACGACCAGCGCGTACAGCCCGATGTAGTTCAGCTGCGTGATCCAGAACTCCGGCACCGGCAACTGCGGCAACAGCGCCAGCACGGCGGCGAACGCGACGAGGAACCAGCCTCTACTCGTCATCGGATTCGCCGTGCGTGAAGCTGCGCCACAGCAGCACCGGCAGGATCATCGTGAAGACGATCACTTCCTTGTAGGCGCTGGCCCAGAACGAGCCGAACGATTCGAGCCAGCCGACGAACAGCGCACCGGCCGCCGCGCCCGGGTAGCTCGCGAGCCCGCCGAAGATGGCCGCGACGAAGCCCTTCAGGCCGATCAGGAAGCCGGTGTCGTAGAACATCGTCGTCGTGGGGCCGATCAGCAGGCCCGACAGCGCGCCGATGAAGGCCGCGAGGCCCATGCTCCAGCGCCCGGCGCCTTCCGTCGAGATGCCCATCAGCCGCGCGCCGAGCCGGTTCACGGCCGTCGCACGCAAGGCCTTGCCCTGCAGCGTGCGCCCGAAGAACAGCCACAGCCCGACGATCAGCGCGGCCGAGACGAGGAAGATGATCAACGCCTGCCCTGACAGCATCAGCGGCCCGGCGCGAAAGCGCTCGTCCCAGAAGCTCGGGTTGCGAAAGCCCTCGGCGCCGAAGAACAGCAGGCCCAGGCCGGTCAGCGCGAAATGCACGCCGACCGAGACGATCAGCAGCACCAGCACCGACGCATCGGCGAGCGGCCGGTACGCGAGCCGGTAGACCAGGGGCCCGAGCGGCGTGACGATCGCGAGCGTCAGCAGGCTTTGCAGCAGCAGCGGCAGCTGGCGCGGCGCGGCCCACAACGCGAGCAGCGTCACCGCGGCCGGAACGGCCAGTGACAGCGCGGCGTCGCGCGCGATGCGGCGGGCGGGCTGGCCTGCGCGCGCCGCGCCAAATGCGTCGCGCAGCGTGGCCAGCACGGCCAGGATCCCGAGCAGCCACACGGTGCCGGGGAGCTTGCCCATCTGCAGCATCGCGAGCGTCAGCGCTCCGTACGCGACGAACTCCCCCTGCGGGATGAAGATCACCCGCGTGACCGCGAACACCAGCACCAGCGCGAGCGCCAGCAGCGCGTAGACCGCACCGCTGGTCGCGCCGTCGAGCAGCAGGATGCCCGCGATCGAGAGGTCCATCAGAGAGAAGTGGCCGTCACTTCACCACTTCCCAGTCGCCGTTGACGACCTTCAGCAGCACGCCCGTGTCGGGCGTGAAGCCGAAGTGATCGGCCGCGGTGTAGTTCAGAACGCCCTGCGACACCGGGATGCGGCCGGCCGTCTCCAGCGCCTCCTTCAGCGCGGCGCGGAATTCCTTCGTGCCGGGCTTGGCCTTCTTCAGCGCCATCGGGATGATCTTCTCGAGCACGATCGCTGTGTCGAACGCGTGCGCGCCGAACTGGTTCGCGCTCTTCGGGCCGAAGGCCTTCTCGTACTGCTCGATGAAGCGCAGGCCGATCGCCTTGCTCGGGTTGCTGTCGGGCAGCTTGGGCGCCACCAGCGCCGGGCCGGACGAGACGAACGAGCCTTCGACATCCTTGCCGCCGACGCGGATCAGGTCGAGGGTGGCCGCGCCATGCGTCTGGTAGATCCTGTCCTTCGGGTAGCCGCGCTCGACCAGGCCCTTGTGCGGCATCGCCGCGCCGCTGCCCGAGGCCGCCACCAGGATCGCATCCGGGTTCGCACCCACCAGCTTCAGCGCCTGGCCGGTGATGCTGGTGTCGGCGCGCGCGAAGCGCTCGACGCCGACGTTCTTGATGCCGGCCGCGGTGGCCTGCGCCGTGATGTCCTTCAGCCACGCTTCGCCGTACGCATCGGCGTAGCCGACGAAGCCGAAGGTCTTCACGCCGGTCTTCTTCCAGTGCTCGACGATCGGGATCGCCATCACCGCGGTCGACTGCGGCAGCCGGAAGGTCCAGGCGCCCTTGCCCTCGGGCAGCGGGATCGGCGACAGCGCCAGCTGCACCGTCTGTGCCTCGGCCGCCACGTCCGACATCGCGATCGCGATCGGCGTCGCCGACGAGCCGACGATGAGGTCGACCTTGTCCTCGGTGACGAAGCGGCGGGCGTTCTTGACGCCGACGGTCGGGTCGGTGGCGTCGTCGAGCACGATCACGTTGAGCTTCTCGCCGGCGATCGTCGCGGGCCACAGGCTGATGCCGTTCTTGCTCGGGATGCCGAGCGCCGAGGTCGGGCCGGTCAGCGGGACGCTGACGCCGATCGTCACGTCGGCCCGTGCGCCGGCCGCGAGGGTGGCCAGGGCCGCAGCGGCCAGCCAGGTCTTCAGGTGCTTCATGGGGGTGTCTCCGTTCGGGGTCGTGATTCTGTCCGGCAGAGTGCGCGGATGTCATCCGGCACCGCGATGGACTTCAATTTTCCCGTGGCATCGCGTGTCACGAAGATGCGCGTCTCGCGGCCTTCGCAGACCAGCTCGCCGCCGCGCGTGACGCGGTGCAGCTGCACGAAGGCCTTGCCGTGCCAGGCCTCGATGCAGGTCTCGATGTGGATCGTCTCGCCGTAGGTGACCGACTGGATGAAGCGCGTGTGGATCTCCAGCAGCGGCGTGCCGACGATGCCGCGCGTCTTCTCGAGCACGCGCCACGGCGGCACGCCGCACTGCATGAAGAACGACAGCGAGGCCGCATCCATCCAGCGCGAGAAGTTCGGGAAGAAGACGATGCCGGCCGGGTCGCAGTCGCCGAAGTTCACGGCGACGGTGTGCGTGGTGGTGCGGGATTCGCTCATCGCGTTGCGGGCAGCAAGAGGCCGGGGGCGCTGCCGTCGTGCAGCTGCTCGACCAACCCGGCCCGGCAGGCCAGCACCGCGCGCTGGTTGATCGATCCCTTGTCGGTGACTTCGCCACGGTCGATCGCCGGCGGCTCGGCCAGCAGCAACGCACGGGCCACGCGCGTCGCGCTGCCGGTGCCGGCGTCGTGCAACGTGTCTAGCCAGTGCTGGAAGAACGCCCGCACCGGCGCGGCGGCCAGCACGTCGGCGAGCGGCGCATCGGCCGGCAGCCCGGCGAGCACCCGGCAGCGGTCGGCGCGCGGAAACACCAGCAGCCCGATCTCGTTGCGGTTCAGCCCGGTGACGACCACGTCCTGCACGCACGGGTCGCCGGCCGCGATCGCGCGGGCGCGCAGCGGGCCGACCGACACGAAGGTGCCGGTCGCGAGCTTGAAGTCCTCGGCGATGCGACCGTCGAACGCGAGGCCGCGCTGCGGGTCGGCCGGGTCGACCAGGCGCACCGCATCGCCGCTCGCGTAGAAGCCTTCGTCGTCGAAGTACGCGGTGGACGGCTGGCGCCAGTAGCCCGGCGCGACGTTCGGCCCGCGGTAGCGCAACTCGGCCTTGTCGCCGCTCGGCACCAGCTTCAGCTCGATGCCTGGCGCCGGCAGGCCGATGTGGCCGGAGCGCACGTCGCCGCCGTTGGCGCAGATCGCGAACGGCGCGGTCTCGGTCATGCCGAGCCCCGTCAGCATGCGGATGCGCTCGCCGCAGGCGGCCTCGGCCAGCCGGTCGAGCTGGTCCCACACCGGCTGCGAGAGCCCGGCGCCGGCGAAGAAGAACATCTGCACGCGGCTGAACAGCGTGTCGCGCAGCGCGGCGTCGTGCTCCAGCGCGTTGGCGATCTCCTCAAAGCCCTTCGGCACGTTGAAGTACACGGTGGGCGCGATCTCGCGCAGGTTGCGCAGCGTGTGGCCGATCAGCGCCGGCGTCGGCTTGCCGTCGTCGATGTACAGCGTGCCGCCGTTCCAGATCGTCAGGCCGACGTTGTGGTTGCCCCCGAAGGTGTGGTTCCACGGCAGCCAGTCGACCAGCACCGGCGGCGTCTCGCCGAGGCACGGGAAGCACTGCAGGATCATCTGCTGGTTGCTGCACAGCATGCGCTGCGTGTTGATCACGCCCTTGGGCGCCTGCGTCGAGCCGGAGGTGAACAGGATCTTCGCGATGGTGTCGGGGCCGACGCGGGCGTGGGCCTCGTCGACCGCATCGGTGGGCGTCGTCGCGAGCAGGTCGGCGAAGTGCAGCAGATGGCGGCCCTCGACCGCGCCGGTCGCCA
Source organism: Rhizobacter sp. P3_B12 (assembly GCF_056402895.1). NCBI lineage: Bacteria > Pseudomonadati > Pseudomonadota > Betaproteobacteria > Burkholderiales > Sphaerotilaceae > Rhizobacter > Rhizobacter sp. P3_B12. Next base: position 4,982 of record NZ_JBFUGN010000292.1, read on the forward strand.
GCGCGAGCGGCGTGCCGGCCGGCAGCGCGGCGTCGATCGCCCGCGCATAGGCATTGCCGTTCGCGGCGAACACCAGCCCCGGCGTCAGCACCCCGAGGATGTGGCGCAGCTTGGCGTGGTCCTGCGACAGCAGCGAGTACGCCGGCGAGATCGGCGCGCACGGCACGCCGGCCCACATCGCGCCGAGCGTCAGCAGCAGGTGTTCGAGGTCGTTGTCGGAGAGGATGGCCAACGGGCGCTCGGGGCCGAGGCCGATGTCGAGCAGCGCCTGCGCGATGCTGCGCGCGCCGAGCACGGCGTCGCGATAGCTCAGGTGCCGCCACACGCCCTGCGCGTCGCGCTTGGCGGCCAGCGTGCGGTCGGGCACCTTCGCGGCCCACTGCTGCAGGCGATCGGTCAGGCGCAGCGGGTGCGGCTGCAGCGGCTCGGTCGATTCGACAAGCAGGCTGCCGTCGTCGGCCGGCACGAAGCGGGCCGAGAGCGAACCGCCCAAGGCAACCCGCCGATACCGAGGCACCACGGTGCTCATGACTTCGCGACCTTGCCGGCCTTGCCGTCGAGGAAGTCGCGCATGCGCTGCTTGGCCGCATCGTCGGCCTGCGCAATCGCGGCCATCAGCGATTCGGTGAACAGCCCGGCCGCCTGGCCCTGCTCGGCGATGCGCGGCAGCGCGTGCATCACCGCGAAGTTCGACAGCGGCGCGTTCGACGCGATCTTGCGCGCCAGCTCGAACGCGGTCGCGAGGCCCTGCCCGTCGTCGACCAGGTACTGCGACAGCCCGATGCGCTGGCCCTCTTCGGCGTCGTGCACGCGGCCGGTGAGCATCATGTCGCTCATGCGGGCGACGCCTATCAGCCGCGGGATGCGGGCCGAGCCGCCCCCGCCGACGAACAGGCCGCGCTGGCCTTCGGGCAGGCCGTAGAAGCTGCTGCGCTCGGCGACGCGGATGTGCGCCGCGCTCGCGAGTTCGAGCCCGCCGCCGACCACCGCGCCGTGCAGCACCGCGACCACCGGCACGCGGCCGAACTGGATCTGCTCGAAGGCCGCATGCCACGAGCGTGAATGCAGGATGCCTTCGGCCGCACTGCGCTCGCCGAGCTCCGACAGGTCGAGCCCGGCGCAGAAGTGCGCGCCCTCGCCGCTCAGCACCACGGCGCGCACGCCGGCATCGAAGCCGGCGAACACGCGTTGCAGCTCGGCGATCAAGGCGTCGTTCAACGCGTTGCGCTTGGCGGGGCGCGTCAGCCGCACGTGGGTGACCGGGCCGTCACTCGAAACATTCAACAGGGAGGTGCTCACGACCGGGGTGGTTGAAGCCTGGATGGTTATGAGTCTTAAGCAAACCGCCGCTGGACACAGCGGGGAATACCCCGTGGTTCTGTGCTTTCGCATTGGGTTCGGAAGGCGCGTGCGGGGAGGCTGTGGTGCGCCGGCCGGTGCGGTCTTCGCC
>NZ_JBFUGN010000293.1:0-6402 GCF_056402895.1 Rhizobacter sp. P3_B12
AGCCTGAAGTCTGCAAATCCCTCCGCTGACGCTTGCCAATTCCACATCTGCATGCACCTGCACCTGCTCCCGCGTCAGCGAAGCCATGCTCTTCCATTCCACTTCCAGTTGCGGAGATGCTTCACCCGGTTGCCACCCACTGAGATCCAGAGTCGCCGTATTCTTGCGCACCCTCTTGTCGTCAATGGTGATTCTGGATATCGTTTTTATTGCAAACAAGCCTTCCGGAATTCTTGGACTGCCGTCGAAGAGCCCCAAACGAATATCTACAATCTGCCGCCCGTCACGCGGCTGAGCTCTGGCCATCTCCTCGAAATAATATTTATAGTCATTCCATCCGAAGATGTCGATACTTTCCAGATTCAGAATTCCGTTCATCGACTCGATGTTCGGCTCTCTCCTTATATAACGATTTTCCGGATGGATCCGCATGTTCACCATGATCTTCCATCGCTCCCACACCTCCCCCCGCGTGCAGCCGGAATCCTTCAACTGCCCAAGGTCCTTGCAGTCCTGGCGGAAGGAATCATCCTTCTGATTTTCCAATGCCTTGATCAGCCGCGCCATCACCAAGGAACTCTTGAAAGCAGGCTTGAGCCGCTCGTCATACTTGTGTTGCAACGACAATTCCGACCATAGTGCCCCGAGGATGCTCCACATCACGTCATCTCTCGATTTATCATCAAAATAGTTTTTCATGAAATCGAACACGATCTGCGGCCCTGATTTCATATTCCGAGGACGATTTCCCAGGAAATCAGGGAACTCCTGGCTTATTTTCTTCAGCAGATCCGACGACGGACCCGACAACTTCAGGCGCTCGTCAAAAATATTGATCCCCTCATAAACGAGGCAAGGACTCTTCTTGCTGAGAAATAGTGCGTGCACCCAATTGATGGCCTCCTCCTTATCGGGAGGTCGGAGCTTTTCAATTGCGTCGAGCAATACGCCACGGCTCTGCATGAAAAGATGGCCATTCTGGTCCTTGTCGACCCTCAGAGCCGTGAACAACTGCGAACGACCCATGCGGTCTGAAAGTTTCATGGGCCTGAATGTGTCGGCATATTGACCCGACAAGATGCTGCGCACCAGAGCTGATCGAAACGAAACCACTCCCAGCAACCCCTCGTAGCTTCCTATCCCATATTTCTCGAATTTTTTGCGTACTTCTCCATTCATTGCACCCAAATCGCAAAGGCTTGGCACCGTCATTTCCGCACTGGACGCTTCCGCGCGCCGTGTACCAGAGTTTGGAAGCTCCGACCAGAACGTACCACGTCCATATCTCTCTTTTTGTATTACCCGCAGCATTCTCAGATAGCGCGGAACAAGTGCTGCATAGAAGAGGTCTTGGGTCCCTGCCTGAGCGCCCTCTCCTGCTCTCAGTGCTTTATGCAGTTTCGAGAGGCCGAAATCATTGCTTATGACTTTGATGAGATCTGCAAAGGGTGCGTCATGGCCCCAAGTCTCTCGAACCCTCCCCTGGAGATATTCTGCGTTTATTCCTTGGGGATCATCAATGCTTTTCTCATCCCTGCAAAGGAGGATGAATGCGAGCACGCACTCACCCAACCGATTCATGCTTTGTCGGGAGCAACTTGACCCATCCTTGCAAGCCTCAATCCCGCGCAACAAATCTTCCGATCTCCGACGGACATCCTCTCCTCCAAGGCCCTCGGAAATTGCCAAGGCAACAAATCCCTCAGCTTTCCGGATCGCTTCATCCCACTTATCAGGCACCTTCTCGAATGCCGGCTCGGCAACAATCACCTGAGTTGCCTGATTGGCAAACTTCGTTTCGATCTTCACACCGAGACGCTCGTTATACCCTGCGATCACATCACGTATACCCTGCATGGCCACCGATTCTTCAACCTGGTGCGGCAGCAGGATGCTCGTAATTCCTTCTTTCTGTCTTTCAGGCCTGTTCTTTTTCTCCATCCTTCCCAGGATGTCTTTCATGATATCCGCGTCCAGCGAACATGGATCGCTCGCTGACAGATCGAGGCATCCATCGTGGCACCTATACACGGCGGCATGATAATTCGTCTCCGCACCCCGCCCCCCGACAAAGGAGATCGTCGGATCTTTAGAATTCGTGAGATCGACCGAACCACGCATTCTCAGCGTACCCCAATGGTGATAAGAAAGGCCTCGCAATTTAATCCCGAGGCGACGCTCGGGACGCTCCCGCAGGTATTTGTTCCATGTCCCGACGAGCTTCGAGAGGTCACCGCCGAACTGTGGGACAATGATTTTCCGAAGCGTCGTGATGTTGCGCAGTCCCTTCGGTATTTCCTCGAGGGACTCGGGTAATGCAACGCTCGTGATTTGTCCTTGGCTGAAATCACCGAGGAGGTTTTCGATCGCCTCCTCACTCAGCAAGGAGTTTTTATTCATTGAGAAATCAAGACGTCCGTCGCGGAAACCATACTCCATCACCGGAGATTTTTCCTGAGCAGAAAGCTTGTCTCGCGAAGCGGTGGACGTCATGCTGTACATGGTTTCCTCTCTGATCGTGATGCGTGAATGAATGTCGTTGCCTGACGACACGTATGTCACCCTCACCGCTCAGTGGTTCCATGACGGCATGAGCCCGGTAGTTTCATCCTCGGTGCCGCAGGCGCCGGCGCATGTCCGGGGCCTGGCCAGCGCCCACCCACTCGCAGCCCGCGCCCTCACCCCCCGCGGCGTGGCACGGAACAGCGCACGGACAACGCCGGCATCCACGCCAGCAGTGTCTGGACCAGATGCTGCGGATCGATCGGCTTGCTCACGTGCGCATTCATGCCGGCAGCAAAGCACTCCTGCCGGTCCTCGTCCATCGCCGCCGCCGTCATCGCGATGATCGGCAGATGCTCGCCCTGCGGCAGCTGGCGGATCACCCGCGTCGCCTGCGGCCCGTCCATCTCCGGCATCTGCATGTCCATCAGCACCAGGTCGAAGGGCGCCTTGCGCACCCACTCCACCGCCTCCAGCCCGTTGTTCGCGACCGTCACCTCCAGCTCGCCGAGCGCCAGGAAGGCGAGCGCCACCTGCTGGTTCACCAGGTTGTCCTCGGCCAGCAGCACGCGCGCGCCGCGCAGCGGCTTCAACTGCTCGGCGTAGCCGGCACTGCGCGACACCGCCGGCGTGTCCTTCGCCTGCTCGCCGCGCTGCAGCCGCACCACCGTGTCGAACAGCCGCGACGGCGTGACCGGCTTGCTCAGCACGCCCGTCAGCGGCAGCTCGCCCAGCGCCTCGCTGACCCGCTCCAGCGTGTGCGGCGTCGCCATCGCGATGATCGCCAGCTGCTGTGTGCCGCGCTCGGCCATCAGGCGCCGTGCTTCGTGCACGAAATCGAGATCGGCCGAACGCCAGTCGAGCAGCAGCAGCTCGTACGGCGACTGCGCGTCGGCGCGCTTCAGCTTGTGCATCGCGTCGTCCGCGAAGGCCGCGCTGCCGACCTGGAAACGCCAGCTCTGCAGCACCTGCTGCAGCACCACGCGCGCGGTCGGCTGGTTGTCGAGCACCAGCGTGCGCATGCCGCGGATCGAATGCAGGTCGATGCGCTCGGCACCCTCGCGCGCCAACCCGAAGCGCGCGTTGAACGTGAACAGGCTGCCCTCGCCGGGCGCGCTGCGCACCTCGATCGTGCCGCCCATCAGCTCGACCAGGCGCTTGCAGATCGCCAGCCCCAGCCCGGTACCGCCGTAGCGGCGCGCGGTGCTGCGCTCGGCCTGGCTGAACACCTGGAACAGCTGCCCCGCCTGCTCGGGCGTCAGGCCGATACCGGTGTCGCGCACGCCGAAGCGCAGCTCGACCCCGTTCTCGTCACGCGACAGCAGCGCGGCGCTGACGACGATCTCGCCGCGCGACGTGAACTTGATCGCATTGCCGACCAGGTTGTTCAGCACCTGCGTCAGCCGCAACGAATCGCCGAGCAGCCGCTGCGGAATGGCCTCGTCGATCTCGAACACCAGCTCCAGCCCGGCCTCCTCGATCTTCACGGCGAACAGGTTGCCGACGTTCTCGATCGTTTCCTCGGGGCTGAACTCCTCGCTCTCCAGCACCACCCGGCCGGCCTCGGCCTTCGAGTAGTCGAGGATGTCGTTCAGCAACGAGAGCAGCGCCTTCGACGAGGTCTGCACCTTGCTGAGGTGGCCGCGCTGCTGCGTGTCGAGCCGGCCGTCGAGCACCAGCTGCGTCAGGCCGATGATGGCGTTCATCGGCGTGCGGATCTCGTGGCTCATGCTCGCCAGGAACAAACTTTTTGCCGCATCGGCGGCCTGCGCCTGGTCGCGCGCCTGAGCCAGTTCACGGCCGCGCCGTCGCTCGTCCGCATGGGCCTGCGCCAGGCGCGCATACATCCACCCGTTCTCCAGCAGCAGCTCGTACAGCACGACGCTGCAGGTCAGCAGGCCGTACAGCCGGCCGGCGTAGAAGCCCAGGTCGTAGCGGCCGCCGTTCAGCATCGCCGACAGCGCGGTGTCGAACAACCAGGCGCACAGCGCCACCATCAGCCAGCGGTCGAGCACCGAGGGGCGGCGCTGCTGCCACAGCAGGCCGAGCGTCAGCACCGTGACGGCACAGATCACCCCGACCATCCCGCGCAGCAGCGGCGTCGACTGCGAGCCCTGCATGACCGCCGGCAGCAACGATGCGCCCACCGTCGCAAGCGCGATCAGCCCCAAGGCCAGCGCCACCGTGAACAGCGGCACCGCGAACGGGTGCGAGACGGCACGCGGACCGCGCCGTGGCCACGCATAGGCCAGCACGAACAGCGGAAAGCCCAGGTGCCAGAACAGGTAGATCCACGCCGTGCTGTGCGGCCCCGCGCCCAGCAGGCCCTCGGGCGCGAACAGCCCCGGAAAGCTCATCGCATGGCCGACCACCAGCAAGGCCGCGAACAGGTAGCCGCTCGCCAGCACCGCCAGCGGCCGCGCCCGCAGCACGCGCGACTGGCCGAACAGCAGCACCGCCGTGATCAGGTCGTTGACGACCACCGCGGTTTCATAAAGGGCGATGAAGCTCGGGAAGGGCGACAGCTTGACCTTTGCAAACGGTGCCAAGCTCAGGAACAGCAGGGCGGAGACCACGATGAGGGTCGTTGCGCGCCGGCGCTGCGCCGGGCTGGCCGCCTGGTCCGGCAGGAACGCCGGGCCGTCATCGTCAGATACTGCTGCTGCATCGTGCCCGATGACCGGCACGGCGGCGTCATGACTGATCCCCACGCCACCTCCCTGTCGACCGGCATGCCGGCCTGTGCGTGTGTATGTTCGTGTGCGTCTGATGAGCCCTTCCTTTATGCCCGGAAGTCGCGGTGCGTGCAACAAATGAAACCCGAAGGGAAGCCCCGTTGAAACACGCCGGCTGCACACTGCTGCACGACATCCCCGACCGAGCGAGGCCCTCATGAGCGATTCCCTGTTCCTGCCGCGTGAACTGTTCAACGCAGCGTCGGTGCCGGYGAAATCGACACACCAGGCGCCGCCCACCGACGCGGTGCTCGACGACCTGCGCCGCATCACGACACCGGTCGCCACCTTCGGCAGCGGACAGAAGAATCGCCGGCGCAAGCCGCGCGACCCGAACGCGCCCAAGGTCGACCTGTGGCTGGACCTGGCTGCCTGATTCAGGCCTGCAGTGCAGCGCGCAGATAGACGCGCAGCATCTCCTTCAGCTCTGCCAGCGCGGCACGCGTGCCCGGCGCCGCTTCGGTGTTCAGCGTGACCGCCGCCTTCATCACCTGCTGAACCGCCACCGACACCGCGGCCAGCCGCGCCTTCGTCAGGCCGGCCGCATGCGGCGCGAGGATCTGCGCCAGCTGCACGCGCATCGCCTGGCGCACCGCCTGCACCTGCTCGGCCGGCGCGCCCGGCGAGTCGACCAGCCGCGCGAACGACGGATGGGCGGCGCGGAACTCGATCAACGCGACCACCAGCCGCGCGCTCAGTTCATCGACATCCCAGCCGGCGCTCGCCTCGGCCATCGCGGCCAGCCGCGCCTGCAATTCGCCCGCCTGCAGCGCGATCACGCCCTGCGCCACCTCGGGCTTGGTCGGGAAGAACTGGTAGAGCGAGCCGATCGACGACTCGGCGCGCGCCGCGATCTCGGTCATCGTCGCCGCGTCATAGCCCCTCTCCGCGAACACCTGCGCCGCGGCGCCGAGCAGCACCTCGACGCGCTGGTGCCCGCGCTGGCGGCGCACGCGCTCCACGGGCGCGGCATCGCCCGCACCGGAGGCACTGGACTTTTGTGAGATCTTCCTCATAGAATTATTTTTGCGAGGACACCCTCACAAATAAGCCACTGAAGGATCCCATGCTATCTCTTGACTCCAGGCCTCTTGACCCCGCCCGCACCGCCCTCGTGCTGATCGACCTGCAGCAAGGCATCACCGGCTTCGGCCGCGCCCCGCAC
>NZ_JBFUGN010000294.1:0-6401 GCF_056402895.1 Rhizobacter sp. P3_B12
CGCTCGTTCAAGCTGCCGGCCGACGTGCTGCGCGCGAACTGGCTGACGCTCGACCGCGCCACCGGCACGCTGTACATCTCGACGAACCGCCAGGCCGACAACACGCTGCTGGCCTACAAGAACGCCGCCACCTTGACCGGCACGCCGACGCCGGATCGAAACCAGGCGTTCAACGGCCTCCTGCAGCCGACCTTCGACTTCACGCGCGGCATCATCTACGCCGGCCAGTCCCGGCTCGCCCTCGCGACCGGCCAGCAGATCGCCACGCTGCCGGCACTGCCGGTCGGCGGCACCTCGATCGCGATCGATTCGCAGCGCGACGTGCTCTACCTCGCCAACTCGACCGACAACACGCTGCGCGTCATCACGCAGGCGAGCACCGCCAATGCCACGATCGTCGCGACGCTGCCGGTGCCCGGCATCCAGTACGTGACGGTCGACCCGGCGAACAACCGCCTGTACGCGAGCGTGCTCGCGACCGCGTACGTGTTCGAGAACGCCAGCACGATCAGCGGCGACAGCGCGAACGCCACCACGATCACGTCGGCGGGCTCGACGCTGGGCGGCGTGGCGTTCCGCTGAGAGGCGAAGGCAGCGCATGGGCGCAAAGACATGGATGCTGGCCTTCCTGGAGGCCGACGCACGCGCGGTGCTGGCCGCCCGGCCGGTGCTGGACCGCACCGCCACGGATCTGCTGGCACAGGCGCTGTTTCCGCAGGAGCCGCTGGAAGCGTTGAGCGACGCCGATCTCGCGTCCACCAACCCGCCTGACGAGCAGCTGCTCATCGGCTGCTTTCCGGGCGTCACGATCATCGCGGCGCACGAGTTCGCGATCGATCACCCGAGCCAGCTGCCGCAGCGGTTCCTGCAGGCGGCCGGGTCGCGCACCGTGGTGCTGCATGCGATGCACAGCGTCGTCGACTGGTTCGCGTTCGCCGTCTGGCGCGGCGGCACGCTCGAACGCTCGCTCAGCCTGACGCCGGACGACGGCATCCTCGAGAACATCGGACCGAAGATGGCCTTCGAGCTGCCGTTCTGGAACGGAGAGCACCCGGTGGACGTCGATGAGGACGAGCCGCCGTACCCCTTTCCGTTCCATCCGCTCGAACTGGCGGAGGCGGCCCTGTCCGAGTTCTTCGGCTACCAGCTCGAAGGCATCTTCGACGCGACGCTGGACGAGCCCGAATCGGTGCCGCTGATGCGCTACCGGCGTGATTGAATGAATATTCGCTCGGCTATGATGCCCACGTGAAGCTCAAGGATGACGACAAGCTGCGGGCCATCGCGCAGGCGACGTTCACGCTGGTCGAGCAGACCGGCCTGAGCGGCCTGACGATGGCGGCGATCGCGCGCGAGGCCGGCATCGCCACCGGCACGCTGTACGTCTACTTCGCGTCGAAGGAAGAGCTGATGGTCGCGCTCTACGAGCAGGCCAAGACCGAGACCACCGCCAGCCTGCTGCAGGGCGACGACCCGGGCGCGCCGCTGCGCAGCCGCTTCGAGCACCTGTGGCACAACTGGCTCGATCGCCGGCTGACGCACTATGCGCAGATGGTGTTCATCGAGCAGTACTACAACTCGCCGTGGTTCAGCGACGCGAGCCGCAGCCTGTCGGCACGCCTGAGCCAGGGCTGGATGGCCGTGTTCGAGGCCGCGAAATCGCAGCAGATCGTGAAGGACGTGCCGACGCCGATGCTGATCGGCAGCTTCGCCGGCTCGGTGCGCGAGACGGCCAATCTGCTGCGCGCCGGCACGCTGCCGGACAGCGACGCCACCCGCGCGACGGCCTTCGGGCTGTGCTGGGACGGCATCAAGCGGTAGCGGTTCCATCGTCGGATAACCCTGCACTTCCGCTCGGCTATCCGAATGGGCAGACACTGCGGCCGCTTGACGCGCCCTCGCCCGAAGGCTATCGTTTAAGTGAATTTCCGTTCACCGAAGAAGTTCCCCCCTCTTCCCTTCTCCTCACCACCCAGGGAGCCAGCCAGCCATGAGCACGCTCAACATCAACGGCCAGAACCGCCAGGTCGATGCCGATCCCTCCACCCCCATCCTCTGGGCCCTGCGCGACACGCTCGGCATGACCGGCACCAAGTTCGGCTGCGGCCAGGCGCTGTGCGGTGCCTGCACCGTGCACCTGAACGGCCAGGCGATCCGCTCGTGCGTGACGCCGATCTCGGCCGCCGCCGGCCAGAAAATCACGACGATCGAGGCCGTGACCGCCGGCACCGACAAGGTCGGCAAGGCCGTCCACGAGGCTTGGGTCAAGCACGACGTGGCGCAGTGCGGCTACTGCCAGAGCGGCCAGATCATGTCGGCTACCGCCTTCCTGAAGAGCGTGCCGCACGGCAAGGTGCCCACCGAAGCCGAGATCGATTCGGCGATGGCCGGCAACATCTGCCGCTGCGGCACCTATGCGCGCATCCGCGCTGCCATCACCGACGCCGCCCGCGCGTTGGCATAAGGAGCCCACCATGCATTTCGAACCCACCCTCCTCGAGCTGCCGAAGCACCTGCGCGCGATGCTCGACGCGCAAGATCCCGTCGCCACCGAAGGCCTGCCGCGCCGCAGCTTCCTGAAGCTGACCGCCGTCGGCGGCTTCGCGCTCGGCGCGTTCCCGCTCGGCGCGATGGCGCAGGACGCCGCCAAGCCGGCCGCGGGCCTCAAGCCCACGCAGCAACCCTCGGCCTTCGTCCACATCGACAAGGACGGCAGCACCACCGTCACGATCAACCGGCTCGACTTCGGCCAGGGCGTGCAGACCGCGCTGCCGATGATCCTGGCCGAGGAGCTCGATGCCGACTGGTCCAAGGTCAAGAGCGCGCACGGCAGCAACGACCCGGCCTACATCGACCCGGTGTTCGGCATCCACCTCACCGGCGGCTCCGGCTCGATCGCGCACTCGTACACGCAGTACCGCGAGCTCGGCGCGCGCACCCGCGCGATGCTGGTCAGCGCCGCCGCGGCGCGCTGGAAGGTCGATGCGGCCACGCTGCGCACGCAGAACGGCGTGGTGATCGGCCCGGGCGGCAAGAAGCTCGGCTATGGCGAACTCGCCGAAGCCGCGATGAAGCAGCCGGTGCCCGAGACCGTCACGCTGAAGGACCCGAAGAACTTCAAGCTGATCGGCAAGGCGACCGGCCGGCTCGACGCGAAGGCCAAGTCCAGCGGCAAGCAGGGCTATGGCATCGACGTGCGCCTGCCCGGCATGCTGACGGCCGTGGTCGCGCACCCGCCGGTGTTCGCAGCCAAGCTGAAATCGGTGGACGACAGCGCGGCCAAGGCCGTCAAGGGCGTGAAGGCCGTGCTGCGCATTCCAGTGGACCGCGGCGGTGAAGGCGTGGCCGTGGTCGCCGACGGCTACTGGGCCGCCAAGCAGGGGCGCGATGCGCTCAAGCTCGAGTGGGATGCGAGCGGCGTCGAGAAGGTCGACACCGCGGCGCAGCTGGTGCAGTACCGCGAGCTGGCCACCAAACCGGGCGCGCGCAAGTACGACGCCGATGTCTCGAAGTTCGACGCCGCGCCGCACAAGATCACCGCCGAGTACGTGTTCCCGTACCTCGCGCATGCGCCGATGGAGCCGCTGAACTGCACCGTGCGGGCGGCCGACGGCAAGGTCGAGCTGTGGATGGGCTCGCAGATGCCGGGCTTCGACGGCCTGGCGGCCTCGAAGGTGCTGGGCGTGCCGCCGCAGAACGTGCAGGTGCACGTGCAGATGGCCGGCGGCGGCTTCGGGCGCCGCGCGATCGCGAGCAGCGACTACGTGGTCGAGGCGTGCTCGGTGGTGAAGGCGGCGCAGGCGGCCGGCATCAACGCGCCGATCCGCACGCTGTGGAGCCGCGAGGACGACGTGAAGGGCGGCTACTACCGGCCGATGCACCTGCACACCGCGAAGATCGGCTTCGATGCGCAGGGCAACGTGCTGGCCTGGGACCACGTGATCGTCGGCCAGTCGATCCTCGGCGGCACGCCGTTCGAGCCGATGATGGTGAAGGACGGCATCGACGGCACCGCGGTCGAGGGCATGAAGGAGCCGTATGCGGTGCCGATGCGCCTGACGGTGCACCACCCGAAGCAGAACGTGCCGGTGCTGTGGTGGCGCAGCGTGGGCTCGACCCACACCGCGTTCGCGATGGAGACGCTGGTCGACGAGATCGCCCGCACCACGAAGCAGGATCCGGTGGCCTACCGCATGAAGCTGATGGGCGACGACCATCCGCGCCACAAGGCGGCGCTGCAGCTGGCGGTGGACCGTTCGGGCTACGGCAAGAAGACGCTCGCGCCGGGCCGTGCCTGGGGCGTGGCGGTGCACGAGTCGTTCAACTCGGTGGTCGCCTACGTGGTCGAGGCGTCGGTGAAGGACGGCACGCCGACGCTGCACCGCGCGACGGCCGGCGTGCACTGCAACCTGGTGATCAACCCGAAGACGCTGGAGGCCCAGGTGCAGGGCGGCGCGCTGATGGGCTTGTCGATGTGCCTGCCGGGGGCGGCGATCACGCTGAAGGACGGCGTGGTCGAGCAGAGCAACTTCGGCGATTTCGTGGTGCCGCGCATCACCGACATGCCGCAGATCGAGGTGCACACCGTGCCGAGCGGCGATGCGCCGACCGGCATGGGTGAACCGGGCCTGCCGCCGCTGGCGCCGGCCTTCGCGAACGCGGTGGCCTCGCTGACGGGCAAGCCGATCCGCGAGCTGCCGTTCAAGCTGGCTTGACGAAAAAAAGGGCGGTCCGAATGCGGACCGCCCTTTTTCAGTGTCGCTGCGAGATCAGCAGCCCAGGTTGCCCCCCGGGTCGACACCGATGATGCCGGTGAACGTGCGGTAGTAGTTGATCCGCGTCTGCACCGCATCGGGCCGGCGGCCACCGCATTCCAGCGAGCCGTTGATGGCGTTGATCGTGACGCCGAAACCCCACGAATTGACCATCGCGTTGTGCGGCGTGACGCCAGCCGCGCCGGTGCCCGTCATCCAGTACCACACGGCGGTCTTCCACGCGATCGTCGAGTCGGTCGCCACCAGGTCCGGGTTGCTCCACAGGTCCACGCCGATGGCCTGGCCGGCCGCGCGGTAGTTGTAGTTCCAGCTCAGCTGGATCGGACCGCGGCCGTAGTACTGCTGGCCGGGGGCGCAACCGCTGTTCCAGTCGCAATACAGCGGCCAGTTCGCCTGGTTGTACTCGCGGGTGGCGCGCAGGTTGTCCGACTCGTGCGCCACGTTGGCGAGGAAGGCCGCGGCCTCCTGGCGCTTGATGGTGTCGCTGCCGGTCTTCGCGAAGGCCGGCCAGCCGGTCATCGCATTGACCAGGCCGGCGTAGGTGTACAGGCCGTTGCGGCTCGGGAACATCTGGTTGAACTGCGCCTCGCTGACGATGAACGAGCCGCCGGTGTTGCCACCACCGCCCCCACCGCCGCCGCCCGTGCCGCCGCAGGTGGTCGGTTGCCAGTACCAGGTGCTGATCGTCGGGTCGGTGCCGTCGCTGCCGTTGCCGCCCACGTTGACCAGCTTGTAGTAGCTGCCGTTGCCCGGGTAGCGCACGACGTCGCCCTGGCGGTAGTACACGCCTGCCTGCCAGTCGACCGAGGTGCAGCCGGTGTTGCCACCGCCACCACCGCCACCACCGCCACCACCGCCGCCCCCTCCGCCACCGCCCGTGCTGCCGCAGGCCGTCGGCTGCCAGTACCAGGTGCTGATCGTCGGATCGGTGCCGTCGCTGCCGTTGCCGCCGACGTTCACCAGCTTGTAGCAGCTGCCGTTGTTGGGGTACTTGACCACGTCACCGAGGCGATAGAACACGCCGGCCTGCCAGGTCACCGTCGTGCCGCCGCTGCCGCCACCGCCGGTGCTGCCGCCGCTGTCACAGGTGGTCTGCTGCCAGTACCAGGTGCTGATCGTCGGGTCGGTCGCATCGCTGCCGTTGCCGCCGACGTTGACCAGCTTGTAGTAGTTGCCGTTGTTCGGGTAGCGGACCACGTCGCCGAGGCGGTAGTACACGCCGTACTGCCAGGTCTGCGAGCTGCAGGCCGCGGCCGTGACGGCGGCGGCGCTCATGACCGTGGTGGCGGGTGCCGGCGCGGCGCACAGGCCGGCCAGCGGAATCAACAGGCTTGCGATGCAAGCCACCCAACGTCTTGTCTTGTGGAACATGGTTGTCTTTCCGGTGTTTGTTGAGGAGATCGCACTGCTCCTTGCGCCCACGGACTGCCAATCGTGAAAGCGCTCGCATTTGACCGGTCGGGCGACCGGATGCGGGTAACAGCGTGCAAGAAACGGCTTGCAACGTGAGCGCAGGGCGCGCTCCAGCGCGCCGCGGGCGCGGCGCGACACCGGTCGGACTTCCTCGTTTCGGCTGACTACACCGGCCGCTTGGCCAGCAGCGCCCACACCCCGGCGGCCGACAGC
>NZ_JBFUGN010000295.1:0-6397 GCF_056402895.1 Rhizobacter sp. P3_B12
ACCTATAATCCGCCCGCCTTCCTGCTCCTTCCCCATGAACCTGCTGCGTGCCGCCTCCGTCGTCTCCCTGCTGACCCTGGCGTCGCGCATCACCGGGCTGGGCCGCGAACTGATGGTCGCCGCGATGTTCGGCGCCGGCGCCTGGACCGACGCCTTCCAGGCCGCGTTCCGCATCCCCAACATGCTGCGCCGGCTGTTCGCCGAAGGCGCCTTCGCGCAGGCCTTCGTGCCGATCCTCGGCGAAACCCGCACCCGCGAGGGTGACGAGGTCACGCACCTGCTGGTCAATGCGGTCGCCACCGTGCTGTTCTGGGCGCTGCTCGTCACCTGCGTGGCGGGCATGGTCGCGGCGCCGGTGATCGTCTGGCTGATGGCCTCCGGCCTCGCGCAGTTCGACGGCGCGGTCGTCATGACGCGCTGGATGTTTCCCTACATCGGCTTCATCTCGCTGGTCGCGCTGGCCGCCGGCGTGCTGAACACCTGGAAGCAGTTCGCGGTGCCTGCCGCATCGCCGGTGCTGCTGAACCTGGCGGTGATCGGCGCCGGCTGGGGCCTGGCGCCGGTGTTCCGCCGCTGGGGCATCGAGCCGATCTACGCGATGGCGGTCGGCGTGATGATCGGCGGCGTGCTGCAACTGGCGGTGCAGTTGCCCGCGTTGGCGCGCATCGGCCAGCTGCCGCGCATCGGCATGACGCCCGCGCGCATCCGCGCCGCCTGGCACCACCCGGGCGTGCACCGCGTGCTGCGTCAGATGGCGCCGGCGCTGCTGGGCGTGTCGGTGGCGCAGCTGTCGCTGCTGATCAACACGCAGATCGCGTCGCACGTCGGTGTCGGCGCGGTGTCGTGGCTGACCTACGCCGACCGGCTGATGGAGTTCCCGACCGCGCTGCTCGGCGTCGCGCTCGGCGTGGTGCTGATCCCGCAGCTGTCGGGCGCGCAGGCCCGCGCCGATGCCGAGGCCTACTCCGGCCTGCTCGACTGGGGCCTGCGCCTGGTGCTGCTGCTCGCGCTGCCCTGCGCGGTGGCGCTGCTGGTGTTCACGACGCCGCTGGTCGCATCGCTCTACCACCGCGGCGCCTTCCGGGCCGAGGACGTCGCGCAGACCGTGCTCGCGTTGCGCGGCTACGGCGTCGGGCTGATGGGGCTGATCGGCGTGAAGATCCTCGCGCCCGGGTTCTACGCCCGGCAGGACATCCGCACGCCGGTGAAGATCGCCGTGGTCGTGCTGGTGCTGACCCAGCTGATGAACCTGCTGTTCGTGCCGCAGCTCGGCCATGCCGGGCTGGCCCTGTCGATCGGCCTGGGCGCGCTGGTCAATGCCGGCTGGCTGTTCGTCGGCCTGCGCCGCGCCGGCAGCTACACGCCGTCGGCCGGCTGGGCGGGCTTCACGTGGCGGGTGCTGCTGGCGACCACGCTGCTGGGCGCCTTGCTCGGCTACGCATCGCTGAAGCTCGACTGGATCGCGCTCGGCCAGCAGCACGGCGCGCGGGCCGCGTGGCTGGCGGCCTGCCTGGGCGGTGCGGCCGTCGTCTACTTCGGCACCTTGCTCGCCACCGGGTTGAACCCCAGACAGTTCGCACGGCGAGGCTAAACTGCCCGGATGGCCCGTCCGTTGCAGTTCGAAGCGCCCACCGTGCTGGAGTATTTCGCGTCGCTGGTGGCGGATGACGCCAGCCTGTCGCTGACCGAGGCGGCCGTCGCGATCGGCCAGGACGACGATCCCGGGCTCGACGCCCAATCGGTGCTGGCCGAGATCGACCAGCTCGCGCTGCGCCTGAAGCAGCGCGTCCCGGCCGATGCCGTGCCGCTGCAGCGGCTGCGCCGGCTGAACCACTTCTTCTTCAGCGACCTCGGCTTCGCCGGCAACATCAACGACTACTACGACCCCGGCAACAGCCACCTCGGCACGGTGCTGCGCACGCGGCGCGGCATCCCGATCACGCTGGCGGTGCTGTACATCGAGCTGGCCACGCAGATCGGCCTGCAGGCGCGCGGCGTCTCGTTCCCCGGGCACTTCCTGGTCAAGCTGCACATGCCGCAGGGCGAGGTGGTGATCGATCCGTTCACCGGCCATTCGCTGTCGCGCGACGAACTCGACGAGCTGCTGGCGCCGTACCGCCAGAGCAACGGCCTGGTCGGCGATTTCGACGTGCCGCTCGGGCTGTTCCTGCAGGCCGCGCCGGCGCGCGACGTGCTGGCCCGCATCCTGCGCAACCTGAAGGAAATCCACCGCACCAGCGAAGACTGGCCGCGCCTGCTGCAGGTGCTGAACCGGCTGGTGATCCTGCTGCCCGAGGCCTGGGAGGAGTGGCGCGACCGCGGCCTCGCCCATGCCGAGCTCGGCATGACCCACGAGGCGCTGCATGACCTGGACCACTACCTGGCCCATGCGCCGTCGGCGCCCGACCGCACGGCGATCCGGGCGCGCGTGGCCCGGCTGCGCAGCGCCGGGCCGCGGCGCCTGCACTGAGAGGGTGAGAGCAGGCCCCGGCCTGGCAACGATCCCGGCCGTTTGGGGGCGCGTCCGCCCCGGCCCTTAGAATTTGCCGCTTCCTGCCGGCACCGCCCACCCCGGGTCTCGCTTTCAAAACTGAGCAAGCCGGCATCACCGACACCGTCGATGCAACTCTCTCCCGCGCAGCGTCAAACCCTTTCGTGGCTCGCCATCGCCCTGGTGGGGCTGGTGCTGGTGTGGCTGCTGGCGCCGGTGCTGACGCCGTTCATCGTCGGCGCGGTGCTGGCCTATGCGCTGCACCCGCCGGTCGAGCGGCTGGCCRCACGCGGCGTGCCGCGCGTGCTGGCGGTGCTGGGCGTCGAGGTGCTGGCGCTGCTGCTGGTGCTGACGGTGCTGCTGCTGATCGTGCCGATCCTGTCGAAGGAGCTGCCGCTGCTGCGCCAGCAGGTGCCGCTGCTGATCGACCGCTTCAGCCAGTGGGCGACGCCGTGGCTCGCCCAGGTGGGCATCCACGCGCAGCTCGACACCGCGAGCCTGAAGGAATTCATCGTCCAGCGGCTGGGCGACAACATGGAGGAGTGGGCCGGCACGGTGCTCAGCTCGGCGCGCATCGGCGGCAGCTTCCTGCTGGCGATCGTCGGCAACGCGGTGCTGATCCCGGTCGTGCTGTTCTACCTGCTGATGGACTGGCCGCACCAGGTGGCGCGCCTGGAGGGCCTGATCCCGCCGCGCCTGCAGCCGGGCGTGCGCAGCTTCATGGACGAATGCGATGCGGTGCTCGGCCAGTACCTGCGCGGCCAGCTGCTGGTGATGGGCATCCTCGCGGTCTGCTACAGCATCGGCCTCGCGCTGTTCGGCTTCGACCTCGCGGTGCCGGTGGGCGTGTTCACCGGGCTGGCGGTCTTCATTCCCTACCTCGGCTTCGGGCTCGGGCTGGTGCTGGCACTGCTGGCCGGCACGCTGCAGTTCGCGAGCGCCTACGGGCTGATCGCGGTGGCGGTGGTGTACGGCTCGGGCCAGGTGCTGGAGAGCGTCTACCTGACGCCGCGCCTGGTCGGCGAGCGCATCGGCCTGAGCCCGCTGACGGTGATCTTCGCGCTGCTCGCGTTCGGGCAGCTGTTCGGCTTCGTCGGCGTGCTGATCGCGCTGCCGCTCAGCGCGGTGATGGCGGTGGCGGCCGGGCGCGTGCGCGCCGCCTACCTCCACAGCAAGCTGTTCCGCGGGTGACCGGGCGATGCGCCAACTGCCCTTGTTGATTGCCAGCGACCCGGCGCACACCTTCGAGACCTTCGTCGTCGCCGGCAATGCGCTGGCACTCGCCCACCTGCGCGGGCTCACCCGCCRGGCGGCGCCGGTGCTGCTGTGGGGCCCGCCGGGCGCCGGCAAGACGCACCTGCTGCGCGCGCTCGCGAGCTCGGTGCAGCAGCAGGGCGGGCGCGTCAGCTGGTTCACCGCGGGCGATGACCTCCCGTGGCTGTTCGACGAGGGCGACATGCTGATCGTGCTGGACGACTGCGATGCGCTCGACGAGGCCGGCCAGCAGGCGGCGTTCGCGCTCTTCGTGCAGGCGACGACGCACGGCATCCCGGTGGCGGCGGCGGCCCGCGTGCCGCCGATCGACCTGCCGCTGCGCGAGGACCTGCGCACCCGGCTCGGCTGGGGGCACATCTTCGCGATCGAGCCGCTCGGCGAGGCCGAGGCCCGGGGCGCGCTGCGCCGCGAGGCCGACCGGCGCGGCATCTTCCTCTCCGACGACGTGATGGACTACCTGCTGACGCGCTTCTCGCGCGACCTGAAGCACCTGATGAAGCTGCTCGACCGGCTCGACGAATTCGCGCTCGCGCACAAGCGGGGCATCACGGTGCCCTTGCTGAAGCAGATGCTCAGCGAGGAGGGCGGGCTGTCATGAACCTGTGCCTGTTCGACCTCGACCACACGCTGATCCCGCTCGATTCCGACCATGCCTGGGGCGAGCACATGCTGCGCCTGGGCTGGGTCGAGACGGAAGAATTCCGCCGCGCCAACGATGCCTTCTACGTGCAGTACCAGGCCGGCACCCTCGACATCCACGAATACATCGAGTTCGCGACCCGCGCCTGGCGCGATCGCCCGGCGGCCGAGCTGGCGGCCGCGCAGGCCGGTTTCATGCGCGAGGTGATCGCCCCGGCGATGCTGCCGGCGGCCATCGCGCTGGTGCGCGACCACCAGGCGCGCGGCGACCTGGTGGCCATCGTCACCGCCACCAACGAGTTCGTCACGACGCCGATCGCCCGGGCGTTCGACRTGCCMCATCTGCTCGCGGTGGAGCTGGAGCGCGGCCCGACGGGTAACATCACGGGCCGGATCCACGGAACACCTTCGTTTCGAGACGGCAAGACGACCCGCACCCGCGAGTGGCTGGCAGGCCTCGGGCATCGGTTGCAGGATTTCGAACGCATCAGCGTCTACAGCGATTCGCCGAACGACCTGCCGCTCCTGGAGTGCGCCACCGATCCGGTGGCCACCAATCCCTCGCCGACGCTGGAAACCCTGGCGCGCGGGCGAGGCTGGCGTGTACTACAACTATTCACCCAATGATCAAGAAGTTCATTGACAAGCTGCTGGGCAAATCCAGCACCCCGATCGCGGTGCCCAAGGGCAAGCGCGTCGAAGTCCCCGCCAGCGAGCACGGCATCGACCCGGCGCTGGTCGACGAGAACGCGGTGCGCGTGGTGCAGACCCTCGCCGATGCCGGCTACGAGGCCTACATCGTCGGCGGCGCGGTGCGCGACCTGCTGGTCGGGCTGCGGCCGAAGGATTTCGACGTCGCCACCAACGCCACGCCCGAGCAGGTCAAGAGCCTGTTCCGGCGCGCCTTCATCATCGGCCGGCGTTTCCGCATCGTGCACGTGGTGTTCGGCCGCGGGCGCCAGGATCGTGGATTCAGCGAGGTGATCGAGGTCTCGACCTTCCGCGCGATGATGGACGCCGCGGCGTCCGAGCAGGTCAGCGGCAACGAGAAGACCTCGAAGAGCGAACTGGCCGGCAAGACCCATGCGGTCGATGCGGCCGGCCGCGTGCTGCGCGACAACGTCTGGGGCCCGCAGATCGAGGATGCGGCGCGCCGCGACTTCACCGTCAACGCGATGTACTACGACCCGCAGCGCCAGGTCGTCGTCGACTACCACGGTGGCATCAAGGACGCGAAGAAGAAGGTGCTGCGCATCATCGGCGATCCGGTGACCCGCTACCGCGAAGACCCGGTGCGCATCATTCGCGTCGTGCGCTTCGCGGCCAAGCTCGGCTTCACGATCGACCCGAAGACGCGCGCGCCGATCCGCGAGCTGGCCGCGCTGCTCGACAGCGTGCCGGCCTCGCGCACCTTCGACGAGATGATCAAGCTGCTGCAGACCGGCCACGCGCTGGCCAGCATCGAGGAGCTGCACAAGCAGGGCCTGGCCGGCGCGGCGCGCGGGCTGTTCCCGATCCTCGACGTGATGCTCGACGATGCGCAGAAGCACCCGGCGCGCCAGAAGTTCGTGCAGCTCGCGCTGGCCGACACCGACCGCCGCGTCGCCGAGAGCAAGCCGGTGGCGCCGAGCTTCATGCTCGCCTGCATGCTGTGGCACGAGGTGCTCGACCGCTGGCTGCGCCTGAAGAAGGGCGGCGAGGCGCCGTTCCCCGCGCTGCAGCAGGCGATCGACGCGGTGTTCGATGCGCGCATCGGCGACATCTCCGGCCGCGGCAAGCTGGCCGGCGACATGCGCGAGATCTGGCTGATGCAGCCGCGCTTCGAGCGCCGCACCGGCAACGGCCCGTTCACGCTGGTCGAGCAGCCGCGCTTTCGCGCCGCGTTCGATTTCCTGCGGCTGCGCGCCGATGCCGGCGAGATCGAGGCCGAGCTGGCGCGCTGGTGGGAAGACTTCTCGCTGGCCGATCCGGACGAGCGGCATCGCCTGATGC
>NZ_JBFUGN010000296.1:0-6388 GCF_056402895.1 Rhizobacter sp. P3_B12
GGTTGAGCCTGCAACGCTGGCGGCAGGCACGACCGTCAACATAACGATCGTGATTTAAGAATACATAACGATCGTGATTCTGTCAAACGAAAGTCAATCAGGCCTGCTCTGTTGGCGGGAACTCAGGATAGCGAGGCAGTTGGTCTGCGACATGCAGCCAAGGCAGTCGCTTGGACTCCCAGTAGTGAAAAGTGGGCGGGACCAAGCTTGGTTCATCCAGGCTACCGATCGTGAGATCGATGAGCCCTGGGATGTACTCTGCCGTGAAGCAGATCTGCGTGCCGCAATGAGAACAGAAGCCGCGCTTGGCACCCGGCGATGATTCGTAGATGGCGGGTGGCTCGGCAAGAAAGGAGACCTGTTGAAGCTCGTACATGGCCCAGGCGACTGTGGGTGCCGCATTCATCGTGCACTTCGGGATGAGACACTTCACTCGATGAGCCAGACGTTCTCGATCGACCCGCTGCATTCAGATGCCTTTGATCCGTTCGCCGCCTACCTCACCGATCATGTCGCCGACAACGGCCGCGACGGGATGCCGCTGTTCCAGCCGCTGGCCCGGGCGGAGTCGCGCTTCGACGGCGAACGGGCGCGGGCCTTTCGGGACGCACTCGACGTGCCCCTGTTCGAGCCAGGATGGCGACGTGCTTGGGTGGCGCGCCTCGCCGACGGCCGCATCATCGGCCACATTGATCTGCGCGCCCGGGCTGAAGCCCATGCGACGCACCGCTGCATTCTGGGCATGGGCGTTGACCGCGCACGGCGCGGCACGGGCGTCGGCGCCGGACTTCTGGCGCATGCACGCGATTGGGCGACGTCGCAGGCGGCGCTCGACTGGATCGACTTGCAGGTTCTGTCGTCCAACGATCCGGCGATCCGCCTCTATCAGCGCTCGGGTTTCATCGACACTGGAGAGCTCGTCGACTTGTTTCGCATCGAGGGACGGTCGATGGGATTCCGATCGATGGCGCTGAGGCTGGTGCGCGACGGCCTTTGAGCTGGGCCGTTCTCTGGCGAACGGAACGGCACACGCAGCCAGGCGGCCAGCGAACGGCCCACCTGCAAGGCATTGTCCTGTGCCGGCGTGGTGAACAACTGCATCACGCCGTCGTCGCATTCGAGCTGGAGCATGGCGAGCCGCGGCGTGGCGTCGGTGCCTCGGACAATGGACAGCCGGACCGCCGAGAAGGCCTTCACTTTCTGGATTTCTCGCCGGCCGGTGCGGTCGCTTCGATGGACCGCGAGGCGCACCTTGTCGATCTGGAAGTAGGCATCCGTGCGACGATTGATCCGATGCAGGAACACAGCCAACCCCAGGGCCACCAGCAAAAAAACGCCTCCTAAAATGCGATCCTGTTCGAGCCGCGACGACAGGCACAAAACGCCGGCCGCCACAGTCATGACCAGATTGGCGATGACGAACAAGGCATTCAACAAGCCAAAACGGGCCGATGGCGCGTGCAATCGAGCCATGTTGGCGGCGGAGAATGACAAGTGAGCGTACATCGAGGTCGGGCGTTGTTTGCGGGGCGCTTGCCTGTCTCTAGACATGAAGGATACCCAATGGTCTTCGTTGCGATCACGTCCGCGGGTTTGGCAGAAGCTCTTCGCCGGGCAGCCGACGACGACGCAATCTGGTGCGGCAGTGAGGAAGGCTTGTGGCGGACTGAGTCCGGGCGACGCGCGCACTGCCGAGTTGTAGACTTCCAAACATGCTTGAAGCCGCTGCGTCCGTCGTTGCCTGTCCGTCTTGTGAACAGTTTGTGGACGGGCTGTATTGCGATGCATGCGGTTGTGGCTTCGTCCGTGAAGACTCGCTGATGGCGAGCAGTCGGAAGTTGGCTAAGGTCCGTCACCTCTTTTCGCGAGATGAGTGATTCCGCATCGACGCCTATCGCCGAGAAGYTTTCCTTCCGGGAAGTCCACATTCAGGCAGGCTCGGTTCAGATCGTCAGGCGATGATTCAACCAATGCAAGCATTGTTCGTCCACGGCCTGGGTCGTACGCCCTTGTCGGGCCTGCCGCTGATGGCGCGTCTGCGGCGTGCGGGTATCCGCGCGCGGGGATTCGGGTACCTGGCGGCCTGCGAGGATGTCGAGGCCATCCGTGCACGGCTCATGCGCCGGCTGGTCGAGATGGCGCAATCGTCCGAGACAACGTTGGGCTATGTGGTTGTCGGGCATTCGCTGGGCGGCGTGCTGCTTCGCGATGCGCTGGCTGCGCTACCCGACGGCGTGCCACGCCCTCGCCATGTCTTCTTGCCAGGGTCGCCACAGACGGCCCGTCGCGTGCTCTACATGGCCACGCTCACCGCCTCCCGCTACAACCCTGCCATCAAAACCTTCCAAGACCGGCTGCTGGCCGCCGGCAAGCTGCCCAAGGCACTGGTGGCCTGCATGCGCAAGCTCGCTGACCACGCTCAACGCCATGGTCAAAACCAACAAACCCTGGGATAAATCGCTTCACGGTGGCTTGACTCCAAAGACGGTTACTCAGAGCGCTGCCCCGGCCTAGTGGATTGCTGCTCGGATGCGCGGGTAGGCGCCACAGCGGCAGAGGTTGCCGTTCATGGCGGAGTCGATGTCAGCGTCAGTGGGTTTTGCGTTTTTTTCGAGCAATGCAGCGGCGGCCATGATCTGACCCGATTGGCAGTAGCCGCACTGCACCACATCGAGTTCGACCCATGCCTTTTGCACGGCAGCAAGGGCTTTGCTTTTGAGGCCATCGATGGTGTCGACACGCTTGCCGGCAACTTGGGCCAGAGGCGTGACGCAGGCACGCGTGGGTGAGCCATTCACATGCACCGTGCAGGCTCCGCACAGCGCGATGCCGCAGCCAAATTTGGTGCCGGTCAATTTGAGTTCATTGCGCAAGACCCACAGGAGAGGCATGTCGTCTTCGACATCGAGGGTGGTGGCCTTGCCATTTAGAGTGAAGGTGGTCATGGTGCTTGGTCCGGCGTGCGGCGTTCACTGAATCCCGGCCTGGGCCGGGACGGCGAAGGCAGGAATCAGGGGTTGTATGGTCAGATCATCTTCAGCGGCAGGTTGCGCAGGCGCTTGCCAGTAGCCGCAAAGATGGCATTGGCCAGCGCCGGTGCCACCGGGGGCAAGCCGGGTTCGCCCATGCCTTCGGGGTCTTCGTCACTGGCGACGATGTGGGTTTCGATCACCGGGCATTCGCTCAGGCGCAGCGGCGCGTAGTCGTGAAAGCTGCCTTGTTGCACGCGGCCTTGTTCGATCGTGATTTCGCCATGCAGCGCCGCCGACAGGCCATACACCACCGCGCTTTCCATCTGCTGCGCCACGATGCGCGGGTTGACGACCAGACCGCAATCGACCGCGCACACGACGCGTTCGACGCGAATGCCCTGATCGCTGCCCACGCTGGCCTCCACCACCTGCGCCACCCAGGTGCCAAAGCACCAGTGCAGTGCGATGCCTCGCCCGCGCTTGCGGCCATCGGCTGCAGGCGCGATCGGTGAACCCCAGCCCGCCTTTTCGGCGGCGAGCTTGAGGACGGCGCCTGCGCGCGCATCGCTGCCAAGCATGGCTTGGCGGAACTTGAGTGGATCGGTGGCCGCGGCGTGGGCCATTTCGTCGATGAAGCTCTCCTTGAAGAAGGCCTGATGCGAATGGCCCACCGAGCGCCAGAAACCCACCGGCACCGGAAACTCCATGAACTGATGCATCACGCGCAAGTTGGGGATGTCATAGGGCTGGTCAAACACCCCCTCGGCCACCGTCTTGTCTGGCCCCGCTGGTGGCATCTGCCCGGCGATCGGCAAGAAGGCTCCGACCATGCCTTGAATGGCGCGCGGAGCGTACTTGCCAAACAGAGACTGGCCGGCCGAGCACGCCTCGAGGGCGATGAGCGCGCCCTTGGCATCGAGGCCACCCCTGAAACTAGCGGCACAGGCCGGGCGGTAGAAGTCGTGCCGCGTATCTTCCTCGCGCGACCAAAGCAGTTGCACGGGCAGGCCGGAGAGTTCCTTGGCAATGAAGGCGGCCTGAGCGGCGAAGTCGACCTCCAGGCGCCGTCCGAAGCCGCCGCCGAGCAGGGTCACATGGATCGTTGTGTCTGCGGATTCAATGCCGCACACCGTAGCCACGGCAAGCTGCACTGAATCAGGCACTTGCGTGGGAGCCCAGACCGTGGCCTTGCCGTCTTTGAACAGCACGGTGCAGTTCATGGGCTCCATCGTGGCGTGGGCCAGCCAGGGTGCGGTGTAGTGCGCTTCGTGCTTCTTGGTGGCGGTGGCCAGTGCCGAGCCGGCATCGCCTTGGCCACCAAAGCTGCTGCCCTTGAAGAGGGCGGCGGCCTGCACCATCTGCTGCAGCATCGCCGCGCTGCTGGCAGCACCAGCCGCACCGTCGACCCACTGGGGCTTGAGTGCCTCGACAGCCATTTTGGCGCGATACCAATTGTCGGCCACCACGGCCACGCCGCCGCTGGCGCCGTTGAGTGGCGGCACGATGATGATTCTCTTGACGCCCTTCATCGCCAGGGCGGCGGCGCTGTCCACGCCAGCCACTGTGCCGCCGAGTACGGGGCTCATCGCTATGGCGGCATAGAGCTGCCCTGGCTGCTGCACATCGATGCCAAAGCCGGCTGTGCCGGTTGTCTTGGCGCTCGAATCCAGGCGCCCCAAGGGCTTGCCGATGAGTTTGAACTGCGCCCGCGTCTTGAGCGTGGGCTTGCCCCGCGTGATCGGTGTAACGCCCTTGGCAATGAGTTCACCAAAGCGCGCCGACTGGCCGCTGGGATGCGCCACCACGCCCGCGCTGATCGAGCACTCCGCCTCAGGCACCTTCCAGTACTTGGCGGCGGCAGCAAGCAGGCTCATGCGCGCCATTGCGCCGGCTTGGCGCATCGGCTGCCAAGTATCTTTCACGCTTGAAGAGCCGCCGGTCATCATGTTCATGAGGTTGCGGGCCATGTAGGCGTTTTGCGTTTGCACCATGGCTTTGAGCAGGCCCCGATCGCGCGGGTGATAGGGCACCGAATCGCGCACGGCGGCGACGTTGTTGTAGATTTTGTCCACACCCGACGCCTCCACGCGCACGCGCGACCAATCGGCGTCGAGCTCTTCAGCCACCAGCATGGCCAAGGCGGTGTAGATGCCCTGGCCCATTTCGGATTTGGAGCAGACAACGGTCACCCAATCATCGGCACCGATCTTGACCCAGCCGTTCAGCGCCAGTTGGCCTTCGCTCACGGGCATGGCCTGCGCCGTGAGCAGGCGTTCATCGGGCGAGTCGGTCACGCCATAGATCAATGCGCCCGCGGCGCCGAGACCAGCCAGAAGGAAGTAGCGTCGGTTCATGGGTTTGCAATCTCAGCGCTGGCGCCGTTCAGCGCGAAATCGACGGCTGAACGGGCGTGCAGATCGGTGGTGTCAAGCAGCGGCACTCGGCTGTGCTGCGGTTTGATCAACAAGGTGATTTCGGTGCATCCGAGGATGATGGCCTCGGCGCCACGTTGCGCCAGTCGGTTGATCGTTTGCTGGTAGATCTGGCGAGACTCGTCATTGACGATGCCGACGCACAACTCGTCGTAGATGATTCGATGAACTTCCTTGCGTTCGATCGACGGGGGGACGAGCACGTTGAGCCCGTGAAGCCTGGTCAGCCGATCCTTCATGAAGTCCTGCTCCATGGTGAAAGAGGTCCCAAGCAGCCCGATCGTCTTCACCCCGGCACGTGTGGCGGCGCGCCCCACCGGATCTGCGATGTGGAGAAATGGAATCGTCACGACCGCCTGAAGGTCATCGATGACCTTGTGCATGGTATTCGTGCACAGGACAATGCAGTCGGCGCCCCCGGCTTGCAGCTTCCGCGCGGCATCCTGGAGAATCTGCGTCGTCAGATCCCAGCGGCCCTCGTGCTGCGCCCGCTCTATGGGGCCGAAGTCGACGCTCTGCATCAGCGATTGGGCCGAACGCAGCGGCCCAAGGCGCGCGCGAACCCCTTGATTGATGATGCGGTAGTACTCCGCGCTGGACTCCCAGCTCATTCCGCCAATCAGACCGATCGTCAGCATTGCTGGGTGCTTCTGGGTTGATGCCTTGCACGCAGTGTCGAGACAACTGGGCAAGCGAGCTATCAAGAAATTTCAGAAGCAGCGAACGTGGCAGGGACAACCGGTGGGGCGACCAACGGAGATGATGTGCAGGCAAGTCGCGATGCGTCTCGGCGTTGGGTCCATTCTTGGCGGACAATTTCTGCTGCTTGCGACAAGGAAACTGCAATGCCTTCCTCGCGTTCACTGACGGTTTTGAACGGCCATCTCAACGTTCATCTTCTCCCCAGTGCCCCTTACAGTGCACGCGACCCCGTGCAATCGCAGGCCCTCGGGGTGGCTCTGGAGCGGCAGACGGGGGTGCACT
>NZ_JBFUGN010000297.1:0-6373 GCF_056402895.1 Rhizobacter sp. P3_B12
CCCAGCCCGGCCCCTGCGCCGGCTCCCGCGCCGAGCCCGGCCCCTGCGCCGGCACCGAGCCCCGCTCCCGCGCCGGCTCCTGCGCCCGCACCTGCCCCCGCACCCGATGTCAGCAACCCTGGCGTCGTCATCAAGCCGGCAACCGCCACGTCGTCGGCGCTGGAGAACGGCGGCATGCCCGCCACCAACACGATCGACGGCAGTCTCGGCACGCGCTGGTCGAGCAAGCAGGAAGACGGCGCCTGGATCCAATGGGATTTCGGCAAGAAGACGCAGATCGGCGCGCTGAAGCTGAGCTGGGAGAACTCCTACGGCAAGGAGTACGCGCTGCAGGTCTCCGACGACGGCCAGAACTGGTCGCAGGTGCGCTACGTCAGCAACGGCAAGGGCGGCACCGAGGGCTTCTACAACCTCGGCATCAACGCGCGCTTCGTGCGCCTGCAGGGTGTGGCACGCGGCACGCAGTACGGCTACTCGCTGTGGGAAGCCGAGTTCAAGACGCCGGGTTCCGACAACACGATGCCGACGGTGGCCACCGCGCCGCTGAAGGCACCGACCAGCGGCGCCGGCATGGCCCCGTTGCCGACCCAGGTCGATCCGGTCGAGACGCTGCAGTTCACGCTGGCCGACGGCACCCTGGTCACGCGCTTCGGCATCCGCGGCCTGGCCCGCCACGCCCGCGAGCGCGGTGAAGACTGGAACGAGATCGGGCAGGGCCCGAACGAGACGGTCGACGCGAACGGCAACCCGGTCGACAAGGGCCCGGGCAACTTCCTGACCTTCGTGCCGAACTACTTCAAGAACCGCACCTGGGGCTTCGAGATCATCGACAACAGCCGGGTCGCCGGCGTGACCGCCCCGACGCTGCGCGTCAACCACTACTTCACGCAGGACCAGTTGCCTGGCGGCGTGGCGTGGTTCCGCGCATTCGACCGCGTGGGCGTCACCGGCTACGGCTGGATGAACCCGGGCCAGCTGGTCAACGACAAGGTCACGATCTGCCCGCCGGTGGCCTACCCGCCCAACGGTAGGCTGTTCAGCAACAGCATCCTGAACAACGATTGCAGCCTGACCGTCAAGGACTACCCCGGCCATGGCGACATCGGCGCGGACGGCATGCCCAACGGCCGGAACGTGCCCGCACGTCCGTTGGTGGCGGGCGACGTGATCGAGGTCTCGCCGTCGTTCTTCTCGACCAAGGAGGCGATGGCCGCCAAGGGCGACAACGGCGGCATCCGCTACTACGCGGGTGAATGGACCTACGTGGTCGGCACGGGCCTGCGCCCCTGGTACGGCGTGCAGCCGCGCCTGATGAACGCGCCGCTGCCGGCCGAGACGCTGCAGGGCGGCACCGGCTCGCTGTCGTACGACTATGCCGACAACGGCACCTTCATGTTCCAGCAGCCGCACATCAACGTCGGCATGCAGAACATGCAGCGCTTCGTCGAAGGCCGCCGCGCGATCCACACCAACATGATCACCGGCGAGCACAACGAGCCGGGCAACGACCGCTTCGATGCGCTGGTGGGCCTGCAGGGGCCGCGCTACAACCAGTCGTCGTGCATCGCGTGCCACGTGAACAACGGCCGCAGCCCGGCGCCGGCGGCCGTCAACCAGCGCCTGGACACGATGTCGGTGCACACGGCGTCGATCAATGCCCAGGGCCAGCAGGTGCCCGACTCGCGCTACGGCGTGGGGGTGCAGATGAACGCCCGCGGTGCCGATGGTGCGCCGCAGGACTGGGGCAACGGCGTGCGCGTCGCCGGCTTCGACACCCAGATCGTGAAGCTGGCCGACGGCACGACGGTGGAACTGCGCAAGCCCAAGCTGGCCTTCGACGGCCCGACGCCGCAAGTCGTCTCGCTGCGCGCTGCGCAGCCGATGCTGGGGACCGGCCTGCTGGAAGCGATTCCGGAAGCCGACATCCTGGCGCGTGCCCGCGGCACGGCGGACGCCGACGGCATCAAGGGCCAGGCGAACTTCGTGTTCGACCCGGAAACCGGTGACGTGCGCCTGGGCCGCTTCGGCTGGAAGGCCGGCAAGTTCAGCCTGCGCCATCAAGCCGCGTCGGCCCTGCTGCAGGACATGTCGGTGACCACGCCGGTGTACCCGAGCCGCGATTGCCTGTCGGGCCTGCCGACCTGCCGCACGAAGAACGAGAAGGGCCTGGCCGAAACCGACCTGCAGTCGATCTCGCGCTACCTGCAGCTGCTGGCCGTTCCGGCACAGCGCAGCCTGGTGAGCGGGTTCCCGAAGGGCGTGGCACCGCTGGCGGACCTGGACGTCGATCCGGTCAAGGTGGCCAACGGCGCGAAGGTGTTCAAGGCGGCGAACTGCACGGGTTGCCACGTGGCGGACCAGAAGACCGGCTCCGGCCACCCGCTCGCCGAGCTGCGCAACCAGAGCATCAAGCCGTACACCGACCTGCTGCTGCACGACATGGGGCCTGACATGGCCGACAGCTATGTCGAAGGCACGGCGGCCGGCAACCTGTGGCGCACGTCGGCCCTGTGGGGCATCGGCTACACCGACCGCGTGATGGGCACGGCCGGCAAGGTCGGCTACCTGCACGACGGCCGCGCCCGCTCGCTGACCGAAGCGGTGATGTGGCACGGCGGTGAAGCCACCAACGCCCGCAATCGCTTCGCGGCGCTGTCGACGGCGGATCGCCAGGCACTGCTGGCGTTCCTCGGATCGCTCTGATCCTTCCGCTGATCTGATGAAAGAAAGCCCCGCTTCGGCGGGGCTTTTTCCTTGATCGACCGGTCACCCGTCGATGGGGTCGAATCCGTTTCTTTCGGCCCAGTCATTGAACAGGTTGCGCAGCTCCTCCGGAAGCTCGAGCACGAAATCGATGTTCAGAGGGTACGCATCAGCCAGGAAGTAGCGGCAGGCATCGAGCAGGACCTCGTCTTGCCGCCCGTCCTTCGGTCTTTTCTGTGCGTTTCGCTCCGGCTTCCTGGCCAGCCACAGCTTGTGGAGCGCCATCCATCGAGGGTCGGGAACGTAGAGCGGGCAAGCTCGATGGCGCTGTGTCGCAACCACTGCAAATGCCGCCTTCCCGCACAAGAGCCACTCTTGCTCCACCAACGAGACCATCGGCTGGAACCTCTCCTTCTTGGGGAGGGGGGCTCGGCTTGGCGCGGCCAGCAGTTCAACTTCGTAGCCCGCGCTGTTGACCGCCTGGTAGGGCTTCTTCGGGTTCAGTGTGTATGTGGCGTCGATGGACTGGAGCACGTTGATCAGCGGCTTGCGGCTGTCCACGTCTGGGTCGGGAACCAGCCTGGCCCGGGACACGCCCGAACCACGGCACCATGCCAGATCAAAGTCTTGCGTGGGCTCGTTGCCCGCGGGGAACTTCACGCCGCAGAGAACTTCGTACGCCGCAAAGGCGTTGGTGCCAACGACCAGAAGGTCGTTCCTCAGCAGCCCCTCGACATCAAAAGCACGAAGCAGTTCCCCTTGCTTGTCCAGCATCACCGGCAGGCGCAGGGCGCGGTACTGCCGCGCACGTTGTTCGATGAGGGCATCGGCGTCGGCAACACGCTTTTTGGCCGTCTCCTTGTCAGCGACGAAGGACTCGTAGGCAGCCTCTGTTTCAGGCGAGCGAGCGCCCTGGGTCGTTGCGCTGTCCTGGCTGCCGCGTTTGACGGCCAGGTAGTCGACTCCACCCTTGGCCTGCCAGAACATCGAGCTGGGCAAGGAAGCCACGGTCTGCCGAGCTTGATGCCACTGTTCATAGGCTGCTTCAAGGTTGGCGATGACCTGTCCCGAGTCGGACAGAAATGGGGCGAAATCTGCCTTGGTGTATGCCATAAGTTGTTGACTATAGGCATATTCCACCGATCACGCGCAAATTTGAGCGTGATCGGTGGAAAGGGGGGTGCAAGGATCAGAACAGGAAATACCGCTGCGCCATCGGCAGCACCGTCGCCGGCTCGCAGGTCAGCAGCACGCCATCGGCGCGCACCTCGTAGGTCTGCGGATCGACCTCGATCTTCGGCGTGAAGCCGTTGTGGATCATGTCGGCCTTGCTGATCGAACGCGTGTTGCTCACCGCCACCGCGCGCTTCTTCAGCCCGAGCTTCTCGGGCACGCCGGCCGCGAGCCCYGCCTTCGAGACGAAGGTGACGCAGCTGTCGTGCATCGCGCCGGCGAACGAGCCGAACATCGGCCGGTAGTGCACCGGCTGCGGCGTCGGGATCGATGCGTTCGGGTCGCCCATCGCCGCGGCCGCGATGAAGCCGCCCTTCAGGATCAGCGACGGCTTCACGCCGAAGAAGGCCGGCTTCCACAGCACCAGGTCGGCCAGCTTGCCGACCTCGACCGAGCCCACCTCGTGCGAGATGCCCTGCGTGATCGCCGGGTTGATCGTGTACTTCGCGATGTAGCGCTTGACGCGGAAGTTGTCGTGCCGCGCGCTGTCCTCGGGCAGCGTGCCGCGCTGCGCCTTCATCTTGTGGGCCGTCTGCCAGGTGCGGATGATCACCTCGCCGACCCGGCCCATCGCCTGGCTGTCCGACGACATCATCGAGAACACGCCGACGTCGTGCAGGATGTCCTCGGCCGCGATCGTCTCGCGGCGGATGCGGCTCTCGGCGAAGGCCAGGTCCTCGGCAATCGATGCATCGAGGTGGTGGCACACCATCAGCATGTCGAGGTGCTCGTCGATCGTGTTCACCGTGTACGGCATCGTCGGGTTGGTCGACGACGGCAGCACGTTCGGCAGCCCGGCCGCCTTGATGATGTCGGGCGCATGGCCGCCCCCCGCGCCCTCGGTGTGGAAGGTCGCGATCGTGCGGCCCTTGAAGGCGTCGATCGTGCTCTCGACGAAGCCCGATTCGTTCAGCGTGTCGGTGTGGATCGTGACCTGGATGTCGTGCCGCTCGGCCACGCTCAGGCAGTTGTCGATCGCCGCCGGCGTGGTGCCCCAGTCCTCGTGCAGCTTCAGGCCATAGGCCCCTGCCTCGACCTGCTCGTCGAGCGCGCCGGGCAGGCTTGCATTGCCCTTGCCCTGGAAGCCCAGGTTCATCGGGAACGCCTCGGCCGCCTTCAGCATCTGGTGGATGTACCAGGGGCCGGGGGTGCAGGTGGTCGCGAAGGTGCCGGTGGCCGGGCCGGTGCCGCCGCCGAGCATCGTCGTGACGCCGCTCATCAGCGCCTCCTCGATCTGCTGCGGGCAGATGAAGTGGATGTGCGAATCGATGCCGCCGGCCGTGACGATGCTGCCCTCGCCGGCGATGATCTCGGTGCCGGGGCCGATCACGATGTCGATGCCGGGCTGCACGTCGGGGTTGCCGGCCTTGCCGATGCCGGCGATGCGGCCCGCCTTCAGGCCGATGTCGGCCTTCACGATGCCCCAGTGGTCGATGATCAGCGCGTTGGTGATCACCGTGTCGGCCACGTCCTTCGCCAATCGCTGGCCCTGGCCCATGCCGTCGCGGATGGTCTTGCCGCCGCCGAACTTCACCTCTTCGCCGTAGCCGCCGGCCAGCAGCGTGTAGTCCTTCTCGACCTCGACGATCAGGCCGGTGTCGGCCAGCCGCACGCGGTCACCGGCGGTGGGGCCGAACATCTCCGCATAGGCGCGGCGGTTGATGGTGGCCATCAGAGCGCTCCCTGGACTTCGCCGCGGAAGCCGTAGACCCGGCGGTCGCCGGCATAGTCGACCAGCTCGACCGTGCGCTGCTGCCCCGGCTCGAAGCGCACCGCGGTGCCCGAGGCGATGTTCAGCCGCATGCCGCGCGCGGCCGCGCGGTCGAACTTCAGCGCCGGGTTGGTCTCGGCGAAGTGGTAGTGCGAGCCGACCTGCACCGGCCGGTCGCCGCTGTTCTCGATCACCAGCGTGATCGTGCGGCGGCCGACGTTGATCTCGATGTCGGGGCCGTCGATCAGCAGTTCGCCTGGAATCATCGCCGGCTCCTTCAGTTGACCAGCAGGGCGACGCCGAACAGCGCGACGGCTGCCCCGGCCACGCGCGGCAGCCAGGCGGCGCGCGAGCGCAGCAGCAGCCCGATGCCGATGCCCGCGCCATGCAGCAGCGCGGTGGCGGCGACCATGCCGACCAGCGCGAAGGCCGCGGTCGGCCCGGCCAGCTCGGCGCCGTGCGCCAGGCCGTGGAACAGCGCGAAGCCCGCGGCCATCAGCGCACCCGCAGCAGCCGGCAGGCGCGCGTTGGTGGCGAGCAGCAGACCCAGCGCCAGCAGCGACGCGGCGATCATCGGCTCCACCGCCGGCAGCGTGATGCCTGCGAGGCCGAGCAGCGCACCCACCAACAGCGTGCCGGCGAAGGCCAGCGGCGCGATCCAGGCGCGGCGCGCCGTCATCGCGCTCCAGACGCCCAGCGCGACCATCGCGGCCAGGTGGTCGAGCC
>NZ_JBFUGN010000298.1:0-6363 GCF_056402895.1 Rhizobacter sp. P3_B12
GCGAGGTGGCGCTGAGCGGCGCATGCTGCTCCATCGCGTTGCGCAGCGAGCGGGTCAGCGTGTCGCTGCCCTGGAAGTGCTGCCACAGCGGTGCGGCGTCGTCGGCCCCGGCCCAGTCGGCCAGCGCCGCGCCGCGCGGCGGGCGCCATTGCACGACGCGGTGCTGCAGGTCGCTGCGCCATTGCCAGCAGTCGAGCGTCTGCGCCACCGCCTGCCGCTCGGCGCGCTCGTGCTGCAGGGCCTGTTCGGTGCGGCGCAGCCGCCGTCTCGACCAGGCCGCCCAGGCCCCGGTCGCGAGGGCTGCCAGCAGCAGCAGTCCGGCCGGCAGCGCGGTCTCGAGATTCATCCGACGGATTGTAAGGAGTGGTTGCAGCGTGACATTGTGGGGCGCGCGCCGGTTTCCAATGTGTCGGATGCCTCAAGTCGGTCCGGACGGGACCGAAAGTGGAACGAAGACCCTTTCCTGGGCCGAGTCAGTCCGTGGGGCCGACGCGGCAGCGCCATTTTCACCAGTAGTTGATCCATGCCTGCTCCGCTGTCTCGTCTTGCTCGATGGTTCGGTGTCCGCCAGGCGCGCCATGCGGCGAAGCCCGAGCCGGTGCCGCCGGTGGCGACGGTGCCGGCGCCGGCCGCGGCGGAGGAGGCGGTCATCGACTGGCTGGGCCTGCTGCAGCAGGTTGCCGTCGGCGTCGACG
Organism: Rhizobacter sp. P3_B12; assembly: GCF_056402895.1. NCBI lineage: Bacteria > Pseudomonadati > Pseudomonadota > Betaproteobacteria > Burkholderiales > Sphaerotilaceae > Rhizobacter > Rhizobacter sp. P3_B12. The sequence continues at coordinate 696 of NZ_JBFUGN010000298.1, forward strand.
GGGCCGAATCGCTGGCCGACGCCCTGCACGCCGCTGCCGCGCTGCTGGCGCAGGGCCTGCAGGCCGAGGGCCACGCGGTGCTGCGCGTGCTGTCCGTCGCCGGCGACGCCGCCCAGCTGCAGGCCTGGGAGCAGCCCGAGGATCCGCATCCCGGCCGCTTCACCGTCCACCCGCGGCTCAGCGCCACCGGGCGGGCGGTCGCCGAAGGCCGCATCTGCCTGGCGCCGATGCATGGCTCGGCCGCCAGCGTGATGGCGCTGCCGGTGCGCGGCGGCATCACCACGGCTGCCGTGCTGGAACTGCACGGCGTGCCGGCGCAGCGCGACCTGACGGCCTTGCGCCGGGTGCTCGAGACGGTGCAGCGGCTGCTCGACCTGCGCGGCGCGCGTGCCGATGCCCAGGCAGACGCGCACGCCCCCGCCACGGTCCCCATTCCGCTCCTGCTGCCCACCACGCCGGCGCCCGCCGCGCCCGAGCCGGAACTGCTGCAGCTGCTGATGGAGAACCTGCCGGCCAGCCTGTTCGTGCTGAACCCGATCGACCGCCGCATCGTCGCGGTCAACACCCATGCCGAGCGCGAGTTCGCCAAGGGCCGCGAGCAGGTGCTCGGCAAGACCGTGCGCGATGCCTTCGGCGGCGATGTCGCGCTGCTCGGCGAGCCGGCCATCGCACGGGCGCTGGCCGAGCAGGGCACCATCGAGAGCGAGGTCGAGGTGCCGGGCGAGGGCGGCAGCCGCATCGTCAGCGCCCGCAGCTTCGCGCTGCGCCATGCCGACGGCACGCCGCGGCTGGTGATCGTGCTGGCGCGAGACGTGACCCGCGAGCGCCGTGCCGAGCGCGAGCTGCACGAGTCGCAGAACCGGCTGCGCGAGTTCGCGCACACGGTGGAAGACAGCCTGTTCGTCACCAACCCGGCGCGCGACCGCTTCCACTTCCTCGCCGAGAGCAGCTACGACACCTGGGGCACGCCGCAGGACGAGTTCGAGCGCACGCCGAACTCCTTCCTGTCGCGCGTGCTGCCGGAAGACCGCCACCTGCTGGCGGCGCGCCGCGAGCTGGAGGAACAGCTGCAGCCGGCCGACATCCGCGTGCGCATCCAGCACCCGGTCAAGGGCGTGCGCTGGCTGCGCTCGCGCACCCGCTCGCGCCGCATGCCCGACGGCGAGCTGCGCGTGTACGGCCTGGTGTGCGATGTCACCGAGGACCTGGAGCACGAGAACGAGCTGAAGCGCGCACGCGACATCGCCGAGGCCGCCAGCCAGGCCAAGAGCCAGTTCATGGCCAACATGAGCCACGAGATCCGCACGCCGATGAACGGCATCCTCGGCATGACCGAGCTGCTGCTGGGCACCGCGCTGAACGACCGCCAGAAGCGCTTCGCGCAGGCGGTGTACCGCTCCGGCGAGGCGCTGCTGGAGATCATCAACGACATCCTCGATTTCTCGAAGATCGAGGCCGGGCGGCTGGAGCTCGCGCCGGTCGATTTCTCGCTGCGCTCGGTGGTCGAGGACACGCTCGAGCTGCTCGCGCCGCGCGCGCACGAGAAGGGCCTGGAGCTGAGCTTCCGCGAGGAGCCCGGCATGCCGAGCCATGTGCACGGCGACCCGCTGCGGCTGCGCCAGGTGCTGACCAACCTGGTGGCCAACGCGATCAAGTTCACCGAAGCCGGCGAGATCGTCGTCGACGTGCGCATGCCGATGCCGGCGCAGTCGGCCGACCGCGCGCTGTGGCTGGAGTTCGAGGTGCGCGACACCGGCATCGGCATCGAGGACGAGGTGCTGCCGCGCCTGTTCAGCGCGTTCACGCAGGCGCACGGCGGCATGTCGCGCCGCTACGGCGGCACCGGGCTGGGCCTCGCGATCTCCAAGCAGCTGGTCGAGCTGATGGGCGGCGACATCGAGGTGCAGAGCTCGCCGGGCATCGGCTCGCGCTTCATCTTCAGCATGCCGATGGCGCCTGCCGACAGCGCCGGCGGCGACACCACGTCGCCGGGGCTCGACGTGACGCAGATGCCGGCCCTGCGCGTGCTGGTGGTCGAGGACCACGAGACCAACCGCACCGTGCTCGACAACATGCTCGGCGCCTGGGGCATGCAGGTGGTGCTGGCCGAGGACGGTCGGCAGGCGCTGGCGATCCTGTCGGGCGCGACGCCGATCGACCCGCGCTTCGACCTGGCGCTGGTCGACATGCACATGCCGCGGCTCGACGGCATGGGCCTGGCCCACGCGCTGCAGGCGCTCGGCCCGGAGCGCCCGGGCAGCGGCATGAAGATGATCCTGCTGTCGTCGGTGTCGTCGCCGGACGACGTGCGGGCGGCGCACCGCGCCGGCTTCGACCGCTTCGTCGCGAAGCCGGTGCGCAAGGCCGAGCTGCGCCAGGCGATCCTGGGCATCTCCAGCCACCGCGCCGATGCGACGCGCTTGACGCCCCGGCTGAACGCACAGATCCTTGTCATCGAAGACAATCCGGTCAACCAGGAGGTCATCGGGCAGATGCTCCGGGCGCTGGGGTGCCAGGTCCAGGTCAGCGCCTCGGCGCTGGAGGGTTTGAAGGCGTTGTGCGAGCGGCGCTTCGACCTGGTGCTGATGGACATCCAGATGCCCGGCATGGACGGCGTCGAGGCGTTGAACTGGTTCCGGCGCAGCCGCTCGGGACGGTTCAACTTCCTGACGCCGACCGAAACGCCGGTGATCGCCGTGACGGCCAATGCCCTGGGAGGGGATGAAGAACGGTTTCTCGAACTCGGTTTCGACGACTATCTGTCCAAGCCATTCCGCCAAAGCCAACTGCTCGCCATGCTTTCCAAACGATTGCGCCCCGCGGCGCCTGTGGATTCCGACAGCCCGCCCACCGGTGGCGCGGCCGCTCCGGCGCCCGCTGCCCCGGCGGCGGCCGCCGATGGCGTGCTCGATGCCGGCGCGCTCGACCGCCTGCGCGAACTCGACCCGAGCGGCGAGAACCAGCTGCTCGAGCGGGTCATGAAGGCCTTCGATACCTCGCTCGAGCGTCTTCTCCCCCAATTGCAGGATGCTCAGGCGTCCCACGACTTGACGGGCATCCGGCACGTGGTACACACGCTGAAGTCGTCTTCCGCGAGCATCGGGGCCCTCAAGATGTCTCAAATCTGCGCAGAAATCGAAGCCATGGTCCGCCGCGAGGCGACCCAGGGCATGGACGATCGCATCGTGGCGCTGCAGGCCGAGGTGGTGATCGTCGTGGCTGCCACGCGCCGGTTGCTGGGTCGCTGACCTCCATGAGCTCCAGCGCGCCGCTGCCCGACGACGACCTGCTCGGGCAGCCGCGCGTGCTGCTGGTGGACGACGACGAGGTCAACCTGCTGCTCACCGCGATCGCGCTGCGCGAGCGCGGTTTCGCGATCACCGAGGCCACCAGCGGCGAGCGGGCGATCCAGATCCTGGCCGACTGGTCGCCCGACGTCGTCGTGCTGGACGCGCTGATGCCCGGGCTCGACGGCTTCGAGACCTGCCGCGAGCTGCGCAGCCTGCCCGGCTTCGAATCGATGCCGGTGCTGATGCTGACCGGGCTCGACGACGACGCGTCGATCACCCGCGCCTACGAGGCCGGCGCCACCGATTTCTTCGTCAAGTCCACCCACTGGAGCCTGCTGGCGGGCCGGCTGCGCTACCTGCTGCGCTCGTCGCGCACCCGCCAGGAGCTGGAGCGCAGCAAGTCGAAGCTCGCGCGCGCGCAGGACCTCGCGCGCATGGGCAGCTTCGACTGGCACCGCGGCCACGGCAACCCGCTGTTCTCGGTCGAGGGGCTGCGGGTGTTCGGCCTCGGCCCGGGCGACACGCCCAGCATGCGGGCGCTGCTGCGCATGGTGCCGACCGAAGACCGCGCCGGCTTCGTGACCATCCTGCACGAGGTGATCCGCCACAGCTCGGTGCTGGCCACCGACATCCCGGTCACGCTGCCCGACGCCCGCCAGCGCATCATCCACGTCGAGGCCGAGCCGGAGTTCAACGAGCACGGCAACCTCTCCGGCTACACCGGCATCGTGCAGGACGTGACCGACCGCCGCATGGCGGAAGACAAGATCCGCCACCTCGCCAACTTCGATGCGCTGACCGGCCTGCCGAACCGCCGCCAGCTGATCTGGCGCACCGAGCGCGCGCTCGAGCATGCACGCCGGCTGAACCACCCGGTCGGGCTGCTGCTGATCGACCTCGACCGCTTCAAGGTGATCAACGACACGCTGGGCCATGGCGCCGGCGACGAGCTGCTGATGGAGGTGTCGCGCCGGCTGCGCTCGTGCGTGCGCCACTCCGACCAGGTGATGGAGAGCGCGGTCGAGTCGATGGGCTCGCGCTCGCACCGCACGCTGGAGGCGGTCGGCCGGCTCGGCGGCGACGAGTTCGTCGCGCTGCTGCCCGAGGTGTCCGACGAGTCGGATGCCGAGCGGGTCGCCGCGCGCGTGCTCGACGTGATGCGCGAGCCGATCTTCGTCGGCGGCCAGGAGTGCTTCGTCACGGCGAGCGTCGGCATCGCGATGTTCCCGCGCGACGGCCAGACGGTGGCCGACCTGATGCGCAACTCCGACGTCGCCATGTACTCGGTGAAGGCGCAGGGCCGCAATGCCGCGCTGCTGTACCGCCCGGCGCTGGCCGGCAAGGGCCGCGAGAAGCTCGAGCTCGAGAGCGCGCTGCACAAGGCCATCGAGCGCAACGAACTGGTGCTGCACTACCAGCCCAAGGTCGACGTGCGCGGCGCGCGCATGGTGGGTGCCGAGGCGCTGATGCGCTGGCAGCGCGGCGGCGTGCTGGTGCCGCCGGGCGATTTCATCCCGCTGGCGGAAGAAACCGGCCTGATCATCCCGCTCAGCGAATGGGCGATCCGCGAGGCGGCGCGCCAGGCCCGGATCTGGCAGGACAGCTTCGGCTTCAGCGACTCGATCGCGGTGAACCTGCCGAACCGGCTGTTCGAGCGCACCGACCTGGTCGAGCACATCCACCAGGCGGTCACCGCGTACGGCGTGCCGCACCATGCGATCGAGCTGGAGATCACCGAGACGGGCCTGATGAAGGACCTGCAGAACGTGATCCCGACGCTGCACCGGCTCAACGAGATCGGCGTCGAGATCTCGATCGACGACTTCGGCACCGGCTACTCGTCGCTCGCCTACCTGACCACGCTGCCGATCAGCGAGCTGAAGATCGACCGCTCGTTCGTGCGCGACCTCGGCATGACGCCGCAGAGCTCGGCGGTGGTCACCGCGATCATCGCGCTGGCGCGCTCGCTCGGCCTGCGCGTGGTGGCCGAGGGCGTCGAGAACATGCGCCAGATGGAGGTGCTGCACCGGCTGGGCTGCGGGATGATGCAGGGCTTCCTGTTCAGCAAGGCGCTCGCGCCCGAGGCGCTCGAACAGTGGCTGCAGCAGACGGTGCTGCCGCGCAAGGCGCCGTGGATCGTCGACGCCGGCGACGGCGACGACCTGTCCGATTCGATCCGGGCCGGGCTGGAGCCGCGCCCGAATCGCTACACCCCCAAGTGATCTCTCTTCCTGCCCTCCCTCTTCTTGCCCTGACCTGATCGATGGACACCAAACCCCAGGCGCCGCAGACGCCTGCCGTGCTGGCCAAGGCCGCGCTGCGCCGGCTCGTGGTCGACAAGCTGGAGCCGACGCCCGAGAACTACGCCCGGGCCTACC
>NZ_JBFUGN010000299.1:0-8169 GCF_056402895.1 Rhizobacter sp. P3_B12
TGGTCGTCCGGCCGAGCTGGGCAAGCTGCACGTCGCGCTTGCGGGCGTCCTGGCGATCGGCGAGGAAAGCCTTGTCGAGGTCGACCTCGGCCGCGATCACCGCCTGGCGGAAGGCCAGCAGCGCAGCAGGATCGGCCTGGATCGCGCTCAGCGCGGCCTGGCCAGTGTCCTTACCGGTGACCTGCTTGGCGATGTCGATCACGGTGCTGGCAGCCTGCTCGGCCTGGTCGCTGCCGGTGATCCACTTCAGGATGCCCGGCACGAACTGCGCGAGCGCAAAGGCGGTGCTGATCGGGTCCATCAGGCCTTGCCTCCTGCCGCGGGCGTGATCTCCACGCGGTTCAGCAGCCAGCCGTAGACGAAGGCTTCATCCTTCGCGCGGCGCTCGGCCAGCTCGACGTAGAAGGCGCCCTGCAGCGCGTTGAGCGCGCGCAGCAGCACCACCTGCCCCTCGGCTCCGCGGCGGCGCATGTACTCCCGCAGCGCGGCGATCGTCATCGGACCGATGCGGCCGTCCGCTTGCACGTCGGGATACCAGGTGCCTTCCATGTTCAGCACGTTGAGCGCGCGCTGCAGGAAGGTGGCCGCCTGGTCGGTGCCCTGGTTCACCGCGGTGTCGAACAGCTCGCCGGCTATGACCGGGGCTACGCTCGCGACCTGGTCGAGCTGCAGCGCATCCCAGTACCGGTTGCGGTAGATCGCCTTGGCCTGGTCGAGGCCGAGCAGATTCATCGGGCCGGCGTAGCCGAAAGCACGAGCCACCGCTTCGGTAATGCCGTACTTCGTCTGGCCGCCGCTGTCGCGCGGGTCGTAGCTGAAACCGGCTTCCTTGCCGAGCACCTGGTCGAATGCGGTCTCGAAGTTCATTGCTGTAGTCGTTGAGGTTGTCATGGCTGTGGGATGCGGAGGCTGCGCCGATCACTTGCCAAGCAGGCGGCTGAACCAGTCGAACTTCAGCGCGCCCAGCCCGAGCAGCGCCATCACCGCGTACATCGCGAGCCGGCGCAGGCCTCGGCCGAGCTGCCGGTCGACGTAGCCGCCCCATACGTTGACCAAGCGCTGCGCGGTGCGCTCATCGCCGAGTCGGGTCACGAGCTGGGCGGCGAGCTGGTCAGCCAGGTGCTCCGCGATGGCACTGGTGTCGGCGTCCGTCAGGTTGCGCGGCTCATGGCTTGTCGTCATCGGTCTGGCCCTCCTCGGTGGTGTCGTTGATCGGATCGTTGGGGTCGTTGGAGTTCGGCGCGGTGGGGAGGCCGCTCGCGTTCTGGTGACGCACGTCGCTGCTAAAACGCAGCTCCTTCTCCTCGACCTTCTTGCGCCAGCTCGCGATCTGCTCGAGCACCGTGTCCGGGTTGCGCCCGGCTTTGCGAATCACCTCGACCTCGCTGATGAAGCCGGCCTGGCTCAAGGTCAGCCAGGCGGTGGCTTCCTTTGCCATGTCGATCCACGGCATCGACGGCGCGACATAGAGCACGTCGTCATTTGTGCCGGGCTTCAGGTCAGCAGGGATTGGCACCACACCAGAGGCATTCGCAGCGTTGATGAAGTCTTCGACGACCGGCTGTACGGCCATCGACACGAAGTCGTCGGTCAGGCAGGCGTAGTGCACCCACTGCTCGACCAGTTCCTGCCGCTGGCTGCTGTACGTGCCGTCGTAGTTGCGGCTGACGCTGGAGTAGCTCGCGCTGATACCGGCAGCAAAGGCGCGCAGCTGCCCGTTGCGGAACGTGATCAGGTTCGGGTTGGGGCGCTTGCTGTCGATCAGGCCGATCTCTTCGCCCACCGCGAGCGTGTCGATGATGGTGCCCGGCGACAGCGACACCTGGCGCGGCAAGTCATTGCCGTTGTCGTCCTTCAGCGGGCCCTCATAGCCGCCGCCATCCGGTGCCTGGCGCTTCACGTAGCCGGTAAGCATCGCCGCTACCTTCGCCGCGATGCGCTCGGACTCCTCGTAGTCCTTGATGTCCTCAATGCGCCCGATAACGCTGGCGAAGCGGGTGACGCCGCGCAGCTGGCCGATGCGCGACAGGTGCGCCAGGTGCAGCATGCGGTCGGCCGTGACAACGTTCAGATCCTGGTGAAGGGTCGTCGCCTCGCCGGGGTGGGTCTTACTGACCCAGTAGGCAGTCGGGCGCATCCATGCGTTGTACTGGATACCCTGCTTGATGCCGCGGGCCGAGTCATTGAAGTCCATCGGCACAAGCTCGGGCTCCAGCGGGTTCGGGCGCGCAGCCTCGTAGTGCGCCAGCAGCGTGCGATTGCGCAGGCGGTTCAGGCCGCGCTGCGGGTCGAGCCAAGCGACGAGGCGGTCGACAGGGTTCAAGCGCGCCGCCATCAGTCGAGACGCGCGACGGAGAAGCGCAGGCCGCCCAGGGTCGATGCACCAAATGCGCGGTCGCGCTCACCGGCGACGCGGCGTTCCCACTCCTGTCGGCCGGCCCGGATCTCGGCCAGGTCTTCGCTGCGGAAGACGCGATCGCCGAGGCGCGCTTCCTTGCCGAGGAGGACATCGGTTTCGGCCTGCAGGTACGCGGCCAGCATGGTGGAGGACAGGGTGCTCATGCGCCCATCCTCGCGGGATCTTCGTCCCGTTTGTAGATCCCAAACCGGGATTATCTTCTCGCGGACTCCCGCCACCCGTTTGAACACATGGCCGTGAGCGGACGACCCTTGCCGTGCCTCTCAGGCTTGTCACGCCTTCAAATCGATGATGTAGGTTAGATGATCTTCGGCATCAATTCGATGCGTTTGTCGAGAGATAAACAGCGAAGTCTGAAGTGTCATTTGGCAATACATTATTGCTTTGACTCAGTCGCTGATGCAGCTCAGCACCGTGTATCGGGCATCAATTCACTGAGAGAGGACGGCGTGCTCATGAAATGGCCTACTCGCCGAATCTGCGGCCAGCGATCAAGCACCCTTCAGCTGCTTTCGCGCGCTCGCCTCGAGTTGTCAATTGCGCAAGCGGTCCTGGCTGATATCAATCAGCAAGTACGGCATGCAGCCGAACGTCTGGCTGCTAGTGATCAACATCAACTCGTACGTGAAGCGAACCAGCAGTTGGTGATCTCGGCGCTGAATGCCCATACCGCGGCCGAACTCGCCGAGCGCTCTCGCAGCGATAGCGCAAGTTCGTCGGAACGTCGGGTGCGCACGGAGGCACGCGCCAAGGAAGCGCTGACCAAGCTCAACGTCAATCTTGAAGATCGCGTTTCCGATCGAACTCGGCAGCTCGAGATTGCGCGCGACGAGGCCCTTGCCGCGGGGCACGCCAAAGAACAGTTCCTGTCAAATATGAGTCACGAGCTGCGCACGCCTATGAACGGCATGCTCGGTGCCCTGGAGCTATTGTCAAAGTCTGAACTTAAGCCCAGGCAGATGCACTATCTTGGGGTGGCCACGGCGTCAGGCGAGGYCTTGCTTGCGACACTCAATGAAGTGCTCGACTTCGCGAAGATCGGTTCGAACTTGCTTCAGGTTGACCTTGCTCCGCTTGACGTGAATTCCGTCGCGCGCTCGGTTGTCGCCTTGTTTTCACCTTCGGCCGAGCGAAATGGCATCAACTTACAGTTCAAGCCCGGCCTGGGATTATCAGATATGCGGCTCGGCGATGCGCTGCATCTGCGGCAAGTGCTGCTGAATCTGGTGGGTAACGCGATCAAGTTTACGCCGCAAGGCAATGTGACTCTTCGGACGCAGTTAGTTCGCAGTGGTGACGGCGAGCACGTTGCTTTTGAAGTGCAGGATTCCGGCATTGGCATTGATCCATCACAACTCGAGCGAATCTTCGAGCCCTTCGTCCAAGCCAATGATCCCACCCACGAGCGACCGGGAGGCACGGGTTTGGGGCTATCCATTAGCAGGCAACTGGTGCGGGTGATGGGCGGGGAGTTGAAGGTAACGAGCGTCCACGACCAGGGTTCGACGTTCGGGTTCGAGCTTGCCCTCGAGGTCGCCGCGCCGACCGCGCCCATGCCGCTCGGCAAGCTCGAAGGGGCATCAAGTTCGGATCGTCTGGAGGGCCTTGTCCTGCTGGTCGAAGACAACTTGGTCAATCAGATGGTTGGCATCGCTATGCTGGAATCGCTTGGCCTCGAAGTCGTTTCCGCGGCGAATGGCGAAGAGGCGCTGGCGAAGTTGGCGGTGACGCCCTTCGCGCTCGTGCTAATGGACTGCCACATGCCCGTAATGGATGGCTATGAAGCGGCGCACCGAATTCGCGAGGCTGAGCGGTGCAACGGTCAGCCCCGGATCCCCATCATCGCCTTGACAGCCAACGCATTCAAGAACGACGTAGATCGATGCCTTGCCGCCGGAATGGATGCTCACGTAGCGAAACCTTACTCAACGCTCCAGCTTCGTGCGGCCATCGCGCCTTGGCTTCAAGGCGTATCGACCTCTTAGATCGCGCGGTGTTCGACGATCGACCTACGGGGAGGGGGGAGCAGACCCGGGAACGGCTTCAAGTCCTGCGTTTTCACACAGCCTCGGTCGATAAGTGCCGCTCGCTGGAGCCTCAAAAGTCGTACCAGTGCTCTGTGACCACCGTCACGTCGATCGTCTTCACCTCGCCCGTGTTCACTTCCGTCACCGTGCACCGTTGCACGCCACTCAGCGTGTTGGCCTTTCCAACGGTCGTTGGGGCAGCTGCATTGCGCCGGAACTGCGTCGTCGCCAGGTTGGGTGACATCGCGGTCGCGGACGATCCTGACAATGTCGACCAGGCGATGGTGAAGACCCCCGCCCCGCCCTGCACCGTCACCGTCACAGGGGTGGTGGTCACCGGCACGGTTGCACCGCGAGTCGACGTGAAGCCCGAACCGAAGACGCTGGCCGTCGAAGCGGTCACCACGAACGACCCGCTGAAGACCTTGCGCGCGACGCCGTCGGCGCCATACCGCCAGATCTCGCGCGCCTTGCGCGGCGTGCCACCCACGTCATATCGCCACACCTCGCGGATCTTGCGCGCCACGCCCCCACTGTCGTACCGCCACATCTCTGCCATGTGTGCCCTTCTCCTCAGTACACGAACACGAGGTCGCCCGGCGCACCGCCCGACGGCTGGCCAGCCACGTTTGTCATCGTGATGCGCCCGAGCCCATCGCCTCCGCCTCGCCCGTAGACCAGGCCCGAGAAGACGGGCGCACTGTTCCACGACACGAAGCCCACGTCGTTGAAGAACTGCGACATCGAGCCCGGCCGGTTGGAGATGTTGGTCCACGGCACCACCAGGCTGTTGCCGAAGTAGCTCAGGTCAACCTTGCGCAGGAAGCCGTCGCCACCGTTGTTGATGAAGACCTGGCTGATGGGTCCGTTCTCGCTGTTGGGCGAACTCTGGTTCAAGTAGGTAGCGTGCAAGTAGCCGTTCGCGTTGCGCAACGCCACCGTGTTGCCGTTGGCCGCAAAATCCGGCACCCACGCCGTGATGGCTGGCGCTCCGGTGACGCGGCCCCAAGGCACCGTCCCTTCGATGAGTTGGCCGACGTTGTCGAAGAACCACTTCCACCGGCTTTCGCTCACCGAATAGATCCCCGACGTGCCGTCGCTCGCGTTCACCATCAGCGAGTACAGCTTGGCGGTATCGCTGAACTGGACACCGGCCCATCCGCCCGCGACCCCAGGAATCGACACCGAGGTGTACGAGACCGGTGGAGTGTTCTTCAGGTAGCCCGTGGCCTTCTCCACCCAGCTGCTGCCATTGAACTCCTGGATCAGTCCGCCGGTGAAGCGCTTTGCGCCCGCCGGCGGGCTGGTGATTGCGCCGACGTAGGCTGGGTCCATCCACTGCGACAACGCRCTGAAGGAAGCCTTGATCTGCGGCAGGACGCCGGTGTCATAGCGGTCGGTGGTGACGGGTTTGCTGAAGTCGATCGGCATGGTGGTCGGTGATGTCGTCTGAGTCGTTGAATAGGTGTTGAGCTATGCGGGGGTCAATACCCACGCGCCGTCCAGCCGCCCGAACCGGTGACCTTCTGGCCGGTCTGCGGGTTGAGCAGGTAGACGGTGAAGCCGGTCGGGTTCGGCACGTCGAGGAAGTCCACGATGGGCAGCAGCGCCGTCGTTCCATTGGCCTGGCAGAGCGGTGTGTCGGCGTCGATGAAGGTCACAGCGAACGGCACGAACACGCCCGCCGCCGCGTTGGTGATCACGAAGCGCCCCGAGTCGGTCTTGAGCTTGTTCGAGAGCTTCACGTCCAGGCTCGCGATACGGATCAGGTTCGCGCCCGCGCTGCAGCTGAAGGTCCAGACCACCCGCACGTACCGGAAGCTCGCCGCCAGCACGCTGGTCGCGCCCGCCGCCGCGGCTGTCCAGGCGTCTGCACTGTTCAACTTCGTGTAGATCTGGCAGCTGGACGTGACTTGGCCGGCGACCACCGTCGCGCCCAGGGTCACGGTGACGATCGTCGGCGGCAGCGCCGTGCCGTAGTCGAAGGTCTCGTCGTAGGTCGCGGCGGACACGCTAGGCTGCGCATACAGCGGGAAGCCCGCGTCGACCTGCTGCTGCGGCGTGGTCCAGCCGTGCGATTCGAAGTGCTGCGCCCAGGTCTCCGGCGCGACTGGCCCGAGCAGCGCGCCATCTTCCAGGAACAGATTCGTCGAGGTGCCGCTGAACGTCGAGTGGATCTGCGTGCGCAGCACGTAGTCGGGCGGTTGGTTGATGGTGGCCGCGATGCCGACAGGTGTGCCGGTGTTACCGGCGCTGTCGAAAGCCGCGACCCAGTATGTGAAGACGCCCGCCTGCTGCTCGAAGATCGCCGTGAAGGTGCTGTTGCCGTTGGAGCCAACAATGGTGCCCGCGGCCCAGCTTGCGCCCTTGCGGACCTCGTAGCGGTCGATCGGCAGGCTGCCGCTGGCCGGAGCGGTCCAGTACAACAGCGCGTTGTTGTCGACGACCTCGGCGCGCGACGCGACGATCGCGCCCGGCGCGGTAACCACCGTGTCGACCGACGAGGCCGCGCCGCGGTTGCCCTTCACGTCGATCGCCGCGACCCACCACCGCCTGGCGCCGCCCCAGTCGATGCGGCGCAGGTGCCGCGTGATCTGGAACACCCCGACGACGGTGGCCGCCGCGAAGCTGTCGCCGAAGCGCAACTCGTAGCCGCTGATCGCGAACGCGCCCGGCACGCCCGCGTAGTCGAGCTGCAGGTCGGTGCCGGTGATGGTCGCGTTCAGTGCAGAGATCGCCGGCGCCGTCACCGTGCCAGCCACGCTCGTCGGCGTGCTGCGGTTGCCGAACGCATCGACCGCGGCGACCCAGGCCGTGAAGGCGCCGCTTGCCTGCACCGCCCACAGGTGCGAGGTGCCGCCGAGCTGCTCGACCACCTGTGCGGTCGACCAGGTCGCGCTCTGACCAGTGCTCACTCGCCACTCGTAGCCAACCACATCCGGCTCGGCGTTCTTGGCGCATTTCAGCCGCACGCCGAAAGGCTCGAAGGATGCGGACACGTCCGTCGGTGCCGACGGCGGCAGCGCGGCCATCGCACCGGTTACGCGGTAGTCGTAGGCCAACACCTCGGCCAGGCTCTGCTCGGCCGCGCCGAAGATGTTGAAGCTGGTGAACTTGAAGTGGATCGTCTTGCCGATGAAGCTCAGCTCCAGTGGCCCGCTCTTGCCGATCGAGCTGTCCACGCGCACGAAAGCGTCGCCGATCTGGTGGCCGGTGCTGGGCGTGCCGTGCGCACCGCGCACCAGGCCGGACAGCGCATAGGTCCCGGGCGCCAGGAGCGCCGCATTCTGGAAAGCGAGGTACTCGGGCACCGTCCCGCCGATGTAGCAGAGCGTGCCGAGTGCTGCGGCATCGGCCGCACTGGTGCTGATCAGCTGGCCGCTGGTGCTCACGGTCACGCTGTCGCCGCTGATGAAGGTGCCGAGCCGCCCGTAGCGCGCCGGCCCGTGCAGCGTGCTGGCCTTCTGGTAGTTCAACCCGTCGACGCTGACCCACACGCTGCAGCCGCCCCAGGCTGCGCTGCTGCCCTTCACGGCCGCGTAGACCTCGAGGCCGGTCTGCGTGAACCCCACCGGCGCCTCGAACAGCACCGGCGCGTCCACGTTGCCCGGCGCCGCGTTGTAGTCGTGCAGGTAACCCGCATTGACCTCGCTCGGGTACATCGTGGCGCTCGCCACGCCAACCGGGAAGTCCTCGGCCTTCACCGTCAGGTCGCCGTCGTCG
>NZ_JBFUGN010000300.1:0-6343 GCF_056402895.1 Rhizobacter sp. P3_B12
GCCCTGCCACCACGGCGCTGCCGCCTCGGGCGCGTGCTGCCACACGAGTTGCTGCAGCCGCTCCGGCACCGGCTCAGCCTCCGCGGGGGCCAGGCGGGCGCGCAGCGCATCGCGGTCGGCGGCCCACAGCCGCACGCGCGCCGCTTCTTCGGGGTTGGCCAGCAGCCAGGCATCGACCTCGGCGCGGCGCTCGGGCGGCAGTTCGCCGTCGAGCCACGCGCTCAGCGTGTCGTCGCGTTCGTCGGGGGAGGAGAAGAGGGGGGCGGCCATCATCGACATCCAGTTCAGACCACGCGCCGCAGCGGCTGCACCGACGCCACCGGGGCGCGGCCGTCGAGCAGCGCGCGCAGCGCGGCGCGCCCGCGCGAGATGCGCGACATCACGGTGCCGATCGGGATGCGCAGCACCTCGGCGCATTCGGCGTACGACAGTTCCTCGACCGTCACCAGCAGCAGCGGCTCGCGCTGCTCGACGGGCAGGCGCTGCAGCGCGGCGACCAGGTCCATGCGCAGGCCGACATCGGCGCCGGGGTCGCTGCCGCGCAGGTCCTGCTCGGTCTGCAGCTCGTGCGGATCCATGATCGACAGCCGTCCGCTGCGGCGCAGCGTGTCCATGTGGGCGTTGTGCGCGATGCTGATGACCCACACCAGGATGTCGCGCTGCTGGTCGAACTGGTGCCAGTGCGACAGCGCGCGCTCCAGCGCCGTCTGCACCAGGTCGTCGGCCGCCGCGGCATCGATCAGCAGCGAGCGCGCATAGCGCCGCAGCCGCGGGATCGTGCCGAGGAGCTGCTGGCGGAAGGTGCTGGGAACGCTCACCTGAGGTCTACGCGGGGCGACGGGCGGCTATTCCCGCTCAGCCATGCCAGATCGCGGCTTCTGTCACGCCTAGGGCACGGAAATCGTCCGCTCGCAACGGCAGGTCGTTGACGCAGAAGAACTCGTCGAGCTGCGGCGGCGCGACCGACGTGCCCGACAGCATCGAATGCGCCTGGCCGCGGTGGTGCACCTGGTGCTGGTAGAGGTGGGCCAGCAGGCGGTGCAGCGGTTCGCGGTCGATGCGCTGCGTGCGCGGCACCTGGATCACGCGCTCCAGCAGCGTGCCATCGGCCAGCAGCGCGTGGGCGACGGCGAGCAGGCGCTGGTCCATGCGCTGCTGCGCGGCCACCAGTTCGGCGCAGGTCGCGCACGGCTCCTCGGGGTCGAAGAACGACCCCGGGTCGGGGTGGGGCGGGTCGCCGCGCAGGCTGCGCTCGATCGCGTCGAGGTAGTAGTCGTCGACCGTCAGGTTGTGGTTCAGCGTCGCGCGGATCGACGGGAAGAAGCCGGTGCGCGGCGCCGTGAACTCGTCCTGCGTCAGCCGCCCGCAGGCCTGCAGCAGGCGGTGGTTGGCCCAGGCGTTGTTGTGGGCGCTGGCGTACAGGTGGCGGGCGAGCGAGGTCATGGTGTGTGAGGTGTGCCTACCGATGTTCCCGCAGCGCGAGCCGTTCGTCCAGCCAGCGCAGCAGGTCGAGCCACATCTGCCGCATCTCGGCATCGGTCGGCGTGCGGATCGCGCTCGGCAGCTCGATCGTCACCACCGGCACGCCCTTGTGCACGCCGCCGTAGTGGCCGAGCGAGCCGGGGAAGATGCCGACGCGGTCGAGGTAGAGCCGCCCGAGCCGCTGCGGCGGCACGCTCGGGCCGTCGAAATCGAGCACGCCGTACGGCGCGTGCACGGTGACGATGACGTCGGGCTTCCAGGCCTCGATCGTGTCGGTCACGAAGCGGGCCTCGGGCTCCGACAGCGCACGCGGGCCGGGCCAGCGCCGCGGGTCCTTCTTCGTGCGCTTGAGCCAGTAGACCGGCGCGTCGCGGTCCCAGTGCGGCGTCGGGAAGTTGCGGTTCAGGTCGACGCCGTGCGCATTGGTGCGCGTCGGCTTCGGCAGCAGCAGGCCGTCGGGGTTCAGCGCCGGAACGAACCGCCAGTCCATGCCGGCGCCGGTGTCGCCGGCGTGGGCGATCCAGTGGAAGACCAGCGCGCTCGACGACAGCTCGTCGCCGTGGATGCCGCCCAGCACCAGCACGCGGCGCGGCGCGGGCGGCGGCGTGTCGTCAGGCAGCAGCAGCGGTTGTGGCGCCGGCACGTCGCGCTGGTACAGCGCCACGCCCTTCACCGACGCGGCGCCGGACGGCTTCAGCGCGGCACGCTCGCACAGCGCCGGGCTCAGGTTCGGCAGGCGGCGGGCCAGCTCAGGGCAGGGCGCCTCGGCCTGCGCCGCTGGCGCCAGCCCCCAGGCGAGCAGCACGCAGACGCCCCGCAGCGCCCGTCGAATCATCGGGTATCGTGTCATGCTGCACGAGTGTAGGAGCTGCCCGACCCCCTCAAATGAGAGTTGGCGGCGCCTGCCGCCGCCCTCCACAATTCCGGCATGAATGCAATGCTGCGCCCCATGGCACCCAGTTTCTCGGCCCAGGAGTTCCGCGTTGCGCTCGGGATGTTCGCCACCGGCGTCACGATCGTCACCGCGCTCGACCTGCACGGCAACCCGGTCGGCCTGACCGCCAATTCGTTCAACTCGGTGTCGCTGTCGCCGCCGCTGGTGCTGTGGAGCCTGTCGCGGCGCGCCGGGTCGATGCCGGCGTTCACGCGCGGCTCGCACTATGCGATCAACATCCTTGCCGCCGACCAGCGCCCGCTGGCCGAGCGCTTCGCCGCGAAGGACATCGACCGCTTCGCCGGGCTGCGCTTCCGCGAAGGCGTCGGCGGTGCGCCGGTGCTCGAAGGCGTGGCCGCGGTGTTCGAGTGCTTCAACCGCAGCCAGTACGAAGAGGGCGATCACGTGATCTTCGTCGGCGAGGTCGAGCGCTGCGAGCGGCGCGAAGGGGCGCAGCCGCTGATCTATCACGGCGGCCGCTACTTCACCGAGCTTCCCCTGTAGCCCGGATGCCAATCCGGGACGGCGCCGAACCCCGGATTGGCATCCGGGCTACTTCCTGGTGCGCGCGAACTCGATGAACCACGCGACGCTCGATGCATTCGCCATCGCATCCAGCTTGAACACCTGCTCGGCCGGCGTGCCCATCAGCAGCTTCTTCACCGGCAGCTCCATCTTCTTGCCCGACAGCGTGCGCGGGATCGCGTCCACCTGGAAGATCTCGTTCGGCACATGCCGCGCCGACAGCGCGCTGCGGATCTCCTGCTTCAGCCGCGCGACCAGCGCCTCGTCGAGCACGCGGCCCGCGCGCAGCACGACGAACAGCGGCATCCAGCTCTCGCGGCCCAGGTACTCCAGGTCGACCACCAGGCTGTCCAGCACCTCGGGCAGCGCCTCGACGGCGCGGTACAGCTCGGCCGTGCCCATGCGGATGCCGTGGCGGTTGATGGTCGCGTCGCTGCGGCCGTAGATGATCGCGCCGCCGCGCGGCGTGATGCGCAGCCAGTCGCCGTGGCGCCAGACCGCAGGTCTTCCATGTCCACCCGGGTACATGTCGAAGTAGCTGTCGCGGTACCGCTGCCCGTCCGCATCGCCCCAGAAGTACAGCGGCATCGACGGCATCGGCCGCGTGCACACCAGTTCGCCGACCTCGTCGACGAGCGCATGCCCGCGGCCGGTCGCCGGGTCGGGCTCGCTCCAGGCCTCGACCGCGGCGCCCAGGCAGCGGCACTGCATCTCGCCCTCGACCACCGGCAGCGTCGGCAGGCCGGCCACGAAAGCGCCGGCGAAATCGGTGCCGCCCGACAGCGAGGTGAGCCACAGCGGCCGGTCGCCGACGCGCGGCAGGTGCTGAGCCGCCCAGCGGTACACGTCGGCCGACAGCGGCGAGCCGGTGCTGCCGAGCGCGCGCAGCCGCGCGAGCCCCGGCAGGCGCGCCGGCTCGATGCCGGCCTTCATGCAGCTCGCGAAGAACGCGGCGCCGGCACCGAAGAAGGTCGCCTTCGCATCGGCGACGAAGCGCCACAGCGTGTTCCAGTCGGGCTGCCCGCTGCGCCCGGCCGGGCTGCCGTCGTACAGGCAGATCGTCGTGCCGTTCAGCAGCCCGGCGATCTGGCAGTTCCACATGATCCAGCCGGTCGCGCTGTACCAGTGGAAGCGGTCGCCGCCCTCGGCGCTCGGGCCCAGGTCGTTGTGCAGGCCCATGAACTTCAGGTGCTCCAGCACGACGCCGCCGTGGCCGTGCACGATCGCCTTCGGCAGCCCGGTGGTGCCGCTGGAGTAGACGATCCACAGCGGGTGATCGAACGGCAGCGGGTCGACCTGCAGCGGCGCGTCGCCGCACAGCAGCCCGTCGAAGTCGTGCCAGCCGGCCGGCAGTGCGTCACCCAGGTTGCGCCACAGCAGCACGTGCTTCAGCGTCGGCAGCTCCTTCACGAGGTTCTGCAGCAGCGCGAGCCGGTCGTGCGCGGTACCGCCGTGCACATAGCCGTCGCAGCCGACCAGCAGCGTCGGCTCGATCTGGCGGAAGCGGTCGAGCACCGCGACCGGCCCCATGTCGGGCGAGCAGACCGACCACACCGCACCGAGGCTGGCGGCCGCGAGGAACGCGACCACCGTCTGCGGCGTGTTCGGCATGAAGGCGCAGATGCGGTCGCCGCGCACCACGCCCAGCTGCCGGTAGTGCGCCGCGAGCGAGGCCACCTGGCGGCGCAGCTTCGGCCAGCTCCACTCGAGCAGGCTCGCGCAGTCGCGCAGCCGCTCGTCCTGGAAAACGATCGCCGGATGCCCGGCCGCATGCGCCGCGTCGGCATGGCGGAACACCTGCTGCGCGTAGTTCAGCTGCGCGCCGTCGAACCAGCGCGCGCCCGGCATGCGGTCGTCGGCCAGCACCTGCGTGAACGGCGTCGGCGACTGCAGCCCGTAGAAGTCCCAGATCGAACGCCAGAACGCGTCGAGATCGGTGACGGACCAGCGCCACAGCGCGTCGTAGCCTTCGTGCGTGGTCGCGTCGAAGGGCAGCCCGCGCTCGCGGGCCAGCCAGTCGGTGTAGCGCAAGATCTGCGGTCTGGGTACTGCCATGCGTGCCTCACTCGAGACCAACGAACTGCCACGTGTCGCGCATGAACGGATGCCTCAGGTGCCCGATCACGCGCCGCTGCAGCACGTCGCTGACGACGGTGTGCACATGCGCCTTGTACGGCATGTACGCCACCAGAATGTTCTTCGCCTCGCGCATCAGCGCCGCGCGCTCCGGCCCGTCGGGCAGCACGTTCTGCCGTTCGAACAGGCGATCGTAGGCCGGCAGCGAGAAGTGCGCATCGTTCGATTCGTTCGCGTTCGGCCCGTAGCCGATGCCGAGGAAGAAGCCGCCGTCCGGCGTGCCCGCCACCCAGCTGAAGCCCCACATCATCAGCTTGCCGGCGCGCCCCATCTTCAGCAGCTCGGGCCAGCTCGCGATGTCGAACGCGATGCGCAGCCCCACCGCCGCCATGCACTTGCGCCACAGCTCGTTGAACTGGCGCTGCCGCTGGTCCGGCCGTGACGCGAGCCGCAGCACCAGCGGGCGGCCGTCCGGCCCCTCGCGCCAGCCGTCGCCGTCGCGGTCGACATACCCGTACAGGTCGAGCAGCGCGGCCGCACGCGCGACGCTGGTCTCGCTCATCGTGCTGCGGTAGTCGTCTTCATAGCCCGAAGTGAACGGCGCGACCACCGACTGCGCCGGGATGCCCTGGCCGTGGCGCAGGTCCTCGAGATCCTGCCGGTTGTCGTAGGCCAGGCAGATCGCGCGGCGCAGCGCGACCTTGTCCGGCGCGTTGCCGCCGACCACCGGGTCATCCATGTTGAAGTAGGTCAGCGCCATGTCGGCCTGCGCGCTGCGCTGAAGGCGCACGCCCTGGCGCGCCAGGTGCGGCGCGATGCGKTTGCCGGGCGCCGCGATCGGCGTGAACTCCACCGGCAGCGCCAGCACGTCGAGCGCGCCGTTGACGAACGCGAGCCACTGCGGCTGCGCCTCGACGATCACGCTGACCTCGATGCGCTCGGCCACCGGCAGGCGCCGGCCGGCCAGCTGGCGCGCGATCTCCTGCGCGGGCGCATCGCCGGGCGCCGGCTCGGCCTCGAAGTGCAGCTCGCGAAAGCGCGGGTTGCGCACCAGCTCGATGCGCGAGCCGCGGCGCCAGGCCGCGAGCATGAACGGGCCGGTGCCCACCGGGTGCGCGGCGATCTCGGCGCCGTAGTGCTCGACCACCTCGCGCGCCACTGCGCCGACCAGCGCGCCCTGCGTGAACCAGTGGTGGAAGCGCGGGTTCGGCTCGGCCAGCCGGATGCGCAGGGTGTAGCGGTCGAGCGCGCGGATGCCCTCGACCTCGCGGTCGTAGTCGAACGGCTTGCCGCTGCGGCGCGCCTGCGCGCGCAGCTCCGTCAGGT
>NZ_JBFUGN010000301.1:0-6335 GCF_056402895.1 Rhizobacter sp. P3_B12
ACCCAGCCGCGCACGTCGCCGCGCCGCGCCAGCTCGCCGATTGCTGCGAGCGTGCGCGCGTCGTCGATCGCGAGCGTGGCGGGCTCGCCCAGGCTCATCCAGTGGGAGGCGGCGCGGCGCGTGTCGGCATCGCCGAACAGGTCGAGTGCGACCACGTCGAAGCCGTCGCGCACCGCGGCCTCGGCCATCATGCGGGCGGACAGCGCCGCCACGGCGATCACGCCGGCGGGCGGGCGGGGCGAGGGGCTCGAGCGGCTCAAGCCGTCTCGCCGGCCGCGCGCTCCGCGAGGAACGCGCGCGCGGTGGCGAACGCCTCCGGAAAGCCGAGCACCAGCGCCTTCTTGTCGGAGTCGCGCATCTGCACCAGCAGGCGGTGCTGGGTCTGGTACTTCACGTTGCCGACCGCGAGCGCGCCGATGCCCAGCGCAGAGCTGCCGGCCAGCGGCTTGCCGTCGTCCATCACGCCGACGCCGGCGATGCCTTCCGGCGGCACGGCATTGACGTCGGCCGCCACCTTGAGCCGCTTCGCGTTCTTCAGGTCCTCGGGCGAGACCACCTGCACGCCGGCCGCGGCGCAGGCCAGCACCACGTCGGCATCGGCGAGCGAGGCGCGCACCGCCGCGGAGTCGGCACCCGACACGCCGTGCATCTCGACCTGGAAGCGGGTGGCGGTCTCGTGCGCTGCGGCCTCGGCCGCGGCGGCGCCGCTGCGGCTGGACAGCGACACCCGCGCGCCCGCCTGCGCGGCGATCACGCCGGCGATGCGGCCCACCGGGCCGAGCCCGCCGAGCACCACCAGGCGCAGGCCGGTGAGGCCGTGGCCGTGCTGCTTCTGCAATGCGGCCTCGGTGCAGGCGACCATCGCCGCGGCCGTGGTGTAGGCGCCGCTCGGGTCGGCCATCACCGACACGACGAAGGGCTTGACCATCGAGGCCCGGGCGCGCTCCAGCATGTCGGCCGCGAGCATCGCGTTGCGCCCGCCGATGAACAGGCCGGTGCGTGCGACACCCTTCGGGCCGCGCGAGAAGATGGCGTCCTGCGTCAGCGCGGTGATGTCGTCGAGCGTCACGTCGCAGTACGGCGCGATCACCTGGTAGCCGGCGTCGGCGGCCATGTTGACGTCGAACGGGCTCATCTGCCGGCCCGGCGTGAACATGTGGAGGATGTAGGGGCGTTCCATGGCGTGGGTTTCAAAGAGGTTCGCAGGCGTGCTCGGTGAGCAGCGCGCCGCGGTTGAGGCCGGCGACGATGCTCAGCGTGATGCCGGGTTCGAGCAGGCGATCGGTGCGCAGCGCGTGCAGGGCGGCCTCGGCCGCGGCCTGCGACGGCAGGATCGCGAAGCCCGTCGGCCCCCACGAGCTCTGGCCGATGGCCGCGCCGTCGATCGACTGCACGACGCGGCCCACCGCCGCGCTGGTGTACGCGCCGCCCTGCGCCGGCGCGAAGTGCTCGCCGAGCAGTTGCTGCACGCGGTTGATGCCGGCCGCGAACGGCTCGAACTCGCTGCTGGCCGCGCCGGGCAGCACGCGCATCAGCACCTGGTGGCAGATGTCGGCCGACAGCGATTGCGGCAGCGGCTGCAGCGTCGCGATGGCCTGCTTCTCCTGYGGGCCGGACAGGCCGCGGTGGCGCTCGTCCTGCACCACCAGCACGCGCCAGGCGGCCGGGAACGCGATGCGCGACAGCAGCGGTGCCGGCATGCCGTCGGCGCCCGGGCCGCCATCGACCAGCAGGCCGCCCTGGTCGAAGCCGGCGATGCCGATGCCCGAGCGCAGGCCGCGGGCGAGCCAGTGCGCGAGCGTCACGCTGCTCAGGGCCAGGCCATGCCATTGCGCGAACACGCGCCCGATGGCCAGCGCGAGCTGCGTGCCCGAGCCGAAGCCGGCATGCGGCGGCAGCACGCGCGACAGCTGCAGGCGCAGCGGCGTGCGCAGGCCTGTGTGCTCGCGCAAGGTGTGCAGGAAGCGGCTCGCGCGCTCGATCTCGGCGTGCGCAGCGGCATCGACGGCCACGAGGTCGTCGGCCGATGCGGCGCTCAGCTCGAGCTCGGTCGCGATGCCATCGATTACCAGCCCGAGGCTGCCGAAGCGGCGGCCCAGCGTGCCCGCCGGGTCGAGGAACCCGAGGTGCAGGCGGCCCGGCGCGCGAAGCTTCAGCAGGCGGTGGTGGTCGGTGGCGGAGGCAGGCATCGGAGACTGGCTAAGCAATCCCCGTTCCGCTGGGGTTTACCCCGCAAAAGCGGGTCGGAGCGCCCTGCAGGAGCCCGGGCTTGTTCCGCCCGGGTGACACAGTGTCATGTCGCCCTCAGTCGTATTTGATGTACTTGAAGCGCGGATCGTCGGGCGTGCCTTCGAGCGCCGAGCCTTCGATCGCGCCGGGCTGCCACATCACCACCTCCTCGATCTTCGCGGCGAGTGCGAAGTCCTTGTCGGTGATGCCCTTGGCCGCGTGATTCATCAGCTTGACGGTGACGAAGGCGAACGAGACCGTGAGGTCGGGGTGGTGCCAGGCGGCTTCGGCGAGGTGGCCGACGGTGTTCACCACCATCAGCGTGCCTTTCCAGCCGCCGGTCTTGTACTTGCGGCGGATCCAGCCGTCTTCGAGGTACCACTTCGGCAGCTCGGCCTTCAGCCGGGCCTCGATCTCTTCGGGCGAGTAAATCTCGTCGGGGGTCTTCTTGCGCCACTGGGTCATGTCGATCTCCTTGGGCAGGGTTGCCGGCCTTGATCTTTGGCGCGGCTCCGCCCAGCATCATCGCTCCGCTGGAGCAAACACCATGCGCAGAAGGGTCTGGAACATCGCGATCGCGTCCGCGCTGCTCGGCATGGGCAGCAGGCGCGTGGGGGCCGCGCAGCTCAGCGTCGAGCAGGTGCGCGAGCGGCTGGCGGCGGCGCAGGGGCGGGCCGAGCTGGCGGGGCTCGACCTGTCCGACCTCGACCTGAGCCGGCTCGATTTCCGGCAGGCCCGCCTGGCGGGGGCCAGCCTGTTCGCATCGAAGCTCGTGCTGAGCAAGTTCAATGGTGCCGACCTGACGCGTGCGAACCTGAACGGCGCGTGGCTGATGGGCACCGACTTCAGCGGCGCGACGCTCGCGGGCGCCAGCCTGCTCAGCGTGGTGGTGTTGGGCGGCGCGGTGAAGGCGCCGCCGATCTTCGAGGGCGCGGACCTGAGCGGGGCGCGCGTCATTGCCGACTTTCTCGGCGTGAACCTGCGGCGTGCGAAGCTGGTCAAGACCAACCTCGGTGTCAACATCAAGAACCAGGGGATGGGGCAGATGCGCACCGATCTGTCGGGCGCGGATTTGAGCGAGGCCGACCTCGAAGGGGCCGACCTGAACCGGTCGATGATGTCGTTCGCGAAGCTCGTCAACGCCAACCTGCGCGGCGTGAACTTCTTCAACGCGAAGCTGGCCGGGGCCGACCTGAGCGGCGCCGATGTCACCGGCGCGGATTTCACCGATGCGGTGCTGGACGGCATCGTGTTGTCGGACGTGAAAGGACGCGGCAGCGCGAAGGGATTGGGTGACAAAGGCCGTTCGCCCTGAGCTTGTCGAAGCCAGCGAATCGCGAGGGCGTTTCGACAGGCTCAACGCGAACGGAGGTTTGCGCGTCAGCTCTTGCGCTTCACCGCCGCTTGCTTCGACCCGGCAGCGAATCTCGCCGCCTCGTCATCCGGCGGCAACAGCGAGGTCAACGTCCCCTGCGGCAGGTTGCGCAACTGCCCGGCATCCAGCTTGCCGATGAACTTCCAGCCCGTCGGCAGCTTGAYGAACGCGAACGCGGTGGGCGGGTCGACGAACACGTCGTAGTCGTTGACGACGACGGCCTCGGTGGTCTGGGCCTCGGCCGGCGAGCCGATCAGGGCCCCCAGCATCAGGGCAAGGCAGGACAGGTGGCGAACAGCGGACATCGAGGGCTCCAGGGAATATCGGGTGGGAATGCCAGTGTCGGGGCGGCGTGCTTCAGGCTGACTTCATGGCGCCCCACGTTCGTTTCATTCGTTGCCGCTATGCTGTGGCCCCGTGATCCCGCCATTCAATCATTCTCACGTGCTACCGCCCTTCCAGGGCGAGCGTCTGACGAGCGCGAACAGTTCGCCCTATCTCGTGGGCTCAAGCCAGTTGGTGCAACGCTTTGCTGTCAATGCCGCGCGATGCGTCATTCTGGATGGGTTGCTACGCTATCGCGCCGAATTGCGCGAGCTGGGCTTCCTGCGAGGCTTTCAATGGCTCGACGGCAGCTTCGTCGAGGATGTGGAGGCACGCGAAGGTCGTGCGCCTGGCGATATCGACCTGGTGACCTTCGCGCATCCACTCGCTGGCATGAGCAAGGACGACATCAACGCGATGATGGCCGCCCGGCCCGACTTGTTTCTTCGGGAGCAATGCAAGGAGAATTTGCACTGTGACACGAGTATCGTCAACATGACGACGGCACCCGAGTGGCTGGTGATGCAAACCCGATATTGGTATGGCTTGTACTCGCACCGTCGCGGTGACGCCCTTTGGAAGGGCTTGCTGCAGTTGCCCCTGGATTCCGACGACGGAGATGCCCGTGTGATGCTGGACATGCTGACGTCCCGAGGAGATTTCGATGCTCGCTCAGCTTGAAAGGCAGTTTCTGCAGGCAGATCTGGCGCAGGCGCGCCAGTTGCTCGCAGAAGGTCGGGCGCACGACGACCCCATCGCCGAACATCAATACGCCCAACGTGTCGCGCGCCTCGAACGCGAACTGGCCGAGTTGTCCCAGGCCGTTCTGCATGCGCCTGCCGGAGTGGCCTTGTTTTTTGGCGGACGACCGGTCATCGGCTCGCACGGAATCAAGGCCGCTTTCGGGACGCAGGCCGTCGGTCAGTTCCAGAAGCTCGTGAGCCAGCGCTACGCCGCCGCTGAAACAGGCCCGCTGTCGTCGCGAGGCAGGGTGCCGATGAGCGAGGACACGCAACTCCTCGTCACCGATGTCGTTCGCGGCTCGTTCGGCTTCGTACTGCAAGCCGATGAGCCCGCCCACGGTGATGTGGTGCTCAAGGAGGTGGTAGACGAAGTGGCCGATACCTTGTCGCGCATGGCTGCGACGGACGACGCTCTATTCGACGAAGCTTCGGCCCGCGTAGACAACCGCCAACTCGGTGCGCTGAAGGACTTCTTCAAGTTGCTGGACGACGAGGGCGCAAGCCTGCGCGTTGTCGAAGGCGAGCGGGATTTCGAATTGACCGTGGAAGGGGTGCAGCGTGCTCGGCAGCGTGTCGAGGCATTGACGATCGAGGATCGCATCGAAACCTTGCAGGGCGAGGTCATCGGTTGGGCCGAGTATTCGCTGCGCTTCGAATTGCGTCTCCATGCTGACAGCAGCGTGGTCGTAGGGGCAGTGTCGCGGGAGGCGATGGACCACTTGTTGGAAGACGACGTCATCCTTTTGCACCGTCACGTTCGTGCGCGGGTCAAGGTGCGGGAGGTGCGATTGCGCAATCGTGCGCCGCGCAAGACGTTTTCCCTTCAGACCATCGAGATGATCGAGGCCCCCGCGGGGTGGTCGCAGCGGGCAGGGCAGCAACCAATTTAGCGCCGAGCGACATAAGAAGGCATGCCCCACTTCCTGTTCGTCGTCGCCTCCACCCGCGAACCCGGCCACATCGGCAACACCGAATGGCTGGCCCGCCGTGCGGCCGCCGGCCTGCCGGCCGATGCCACCCAGACCTGGCTGCACCTCGCGCACCTGCCGATGCAGCCCTTCACCGACCTGCGCCACACCGCCGGCACCTACCCCTGGCCCGAGGCCGGCCTGCGCACGCTGCTCGACGCGACGATGGCCTGCACCGACCTCGTGCTGGTCGCGCCCGTCTACTGGTACAGCTTCCCGAGCACGCTGAAGACCTACCTCGACCACTGGAGCGCGTGGATGCGCATCGACGGCCTGCCGTTCAAGGCCGAGATGGCGAAGAAGTGCATGCATCTGATCACCACCAGCGGCAACCGCGCGAAGGCGCAGCCGATGATCGACTCCGCCCAGTTCTGCGCCGAGTTCCTCGCGATGCCGTTCGCCGGCACGCTGTGGGGCAAGGGCGGCCCGCCCGGCGCGGTTCAGTCCGATGCCGAAGCCGGCGCCGCGGCCGACCGCTTCTTCCACCCCGCCGCCTGACGCAGCCGCTGCAGCACCGGCCACCCGCTGCGCGCCAGCAGCAGCACGAAGGCCAGCGCCGCCAGCGCGACCCGCGCATCGGCGCGCGCCACCACCGGCCGCGCGAGCGCCGGGGACGACAGCTCGTCCGACAGCCCCTGCGCCGCCTGCAGCCGATGGAAGCGCAGGCCGCGCTCGCTCGCCAGCATCCGCAGGTAG
>NZ_JBFUGN010000302.1:0-6298 GCF_056402895.1 Rhizobacter sp. P3_B12
AGGACCCACCATGGACATGATCCACGAAGCCTCCCACGTGGCCCGGCACGAAGCCGCCCGCGCGGCCACCGCCGCCCAGTCCGGCGGCGAGTTCCTCACCTTCCGCCTCGGCGCCGAGGAATACGGCATCGACATCCTGAAGGTCCAGGAGATCCGCTCCTACGAAGCGCCCACCCGCATCGCCAATTCCCCGGCCTTCATCAAGGGCGTGGTCAACCTGCGCGGCGTCATCGTGCCGATCGTCGACCTGCGCCTGAAGCTGGGTTGCGACTCCAACGACTACAACAGCTTCACCGTCGTCATCGTGCTGAACGTGCGCGGCCGTGTCGTCGGTGCCGTCGTCGATTCGGTCAGCGACGTGCTCGAGCTCTCGCGCGACTCGATCAAGCCGGCCCCCGAGATGGCCTCCGCCGTCGACACCAGCTTCATCACCGGCATCTCCAGCGTCAACGACCGCATGCTGATCCTGATGGACATCGAGGAGCTGATGGCCAGCGCCGAGATGGGCCTGATCGACAGCAAGCACTGATGCCGTCACGCGAGCCATGGCCTTCCTCTCCCGCCTCTCGATCCGCTCGCGCCTGTACTTCGCGACCTGCTTCTCGCTGCTGCTGCTCGGCCTGATCGGCAGCATCGGCTGGGCCGCGCTGCACGGCACGCGCGGCACCGTGCGCACGCTGGTGGCCGACGACTTCGGCATGGCCTCCGACATCAGCGAGCTGCGCACGACGCTCGGCCGGCTGCGCCGCTTCGAGAAGGAGATGATCATCAACTTCAACAACGTCAACGAGGTCACCGACAACAAGGCCTTGTGGACGAAGGCGCATGCCGAGACGCTGGCGCGGCTGGGCGGCCTGGGCAAGCGCCTGGATGCCGAGCCGGCCAAGGCGGTCGCCGCGGCGCTGGAGCAGTTGAAGCAGTATCACGACGGCATGCTGCCGGTGATCGACCAGCTGGAGCGCGCGACCATCGACGGCGCCGTCGCCGGTGCCTACGCCGGGCAGCTGAAGGACAACATCGAGGCGGTCGAGAAGACGCTGGGCGTGCTGTCCGACGCCTCGCGCGAGCACGTGGCGGCCGGGCAGGCGGCGGTGGAGCAGGCGATCGGCACGCAGTCGGCGCTGCTGGCCGGCGGCGTGCTGCTGGCGCTTGCCGTACTGCTGCCGCTGACCATGCTCACGGTGCGCAGCATCAACGCCTCGATCGCGCATGCGAGCGGGCTGGCCCAGCGCATCGCGCAGGGCGACCTGTCGCAGGCGGTGGAGCCGCGCGGCGACGACGAGATCGGCCGGCTGCTGCACGCGATGGACGGCATGCAGAACGCGCTGCGCACGCTGGTCGCGCAGGTCAAGCAATCGACCGACAACATCGCGACGGCCAGCGCCGAGATCGCGACCGGCAACCAGGACCTGAGCCACCGCACCGAGCAGACCGCGAGCAACCTGCAGCAGGCGGCCTCGTCGATGGAGCAGCTGACCGGCACCGTCAAGCAGAGCGCCGATTCGGCCCTGCATGCCAACCAGCTGGCCGCATCGGCCGCGGAAGTCGCGGCGCGCGGCGGCTCGGTGGTCGCCCAGGTGGTCTCGACGATGGACGAGATCAACGCCAGCTCGAAGAAGATCAGCGACATCATCGGCGTGATCGATGGGATCGCGTTCCAGACCAACATCCTGGCGCTGAATGCGGCGGTGGAAGCGGCGCGCGCCGGCGAGCAGGGCCGCGGCTTCGCGGTCGTCGCGAGCGAGGTGCGCAGCCTCGCGCAGCGCAGTGCGCAGGCGGCCAAGGAAATCAAGGGCCTGATCGGTGCCAGCGTCGACCGCGTGGACGCCGGCTCGCGCCTGGTGGCCGATGCGGGCAAGACGATGGGCGAGATCGTCGGCTCGGTGCAGCGCGTCAGCGACATCATCGGCGAGATCACCGCCGCGTCGTCCGAACAGCGCGACGGCATCGGCAACGTCAATGCCGCGGTGACGCAGCTCGACCAGATGACGCAGCAGAACTCGGCGCTGGTCGAGGAAAGCGCCGCGGCGGCCGAGAGCCTGAAGGATCAGGCGCGTGTGCTGGCGGATGCGGTGTCGGTGTTCCGGCTCGCCTGAGCCTGCGCAACCGCACCCGGCTCGCGCGGAGCCTGCGGCCGCGTCGCGGAGAATGCAGCCTCCGCAACCCCTGCGCGCCTCGAATGACACTCACCAAGCTCCTCGGCATTCCCCTGCTGATGCTTCCGCTGCTGTCCCATGCCGTTCCCGTCGAGCTGAAGGCCTCGCCCGGCATGTACCTGTCTTGCCCCATCAAGACGCCGAATGCCGACAACACCGTCACCGGATCGCTCCGCATCCTCACGACCTCGACCCATCCCCAATGGGTACCGATGGCCGCGATCCTGGTCCTGGATGCTGACGAGCAGGCCTTGTACCGCATCGGCATGAGGGCCGGGTTCGATGCCGGGCAGTTCTTGACGGTCCAGGCCTTCCTCTCCAAGTCCGAGGAGACGACCACCGAACTGCTCGGCACAGTGCCTGCCGACAAGGCCGTGCGGATCCGGACGACGTGGAGTCCCCTCGGCTGGATCCAGGCCAGCGCCGCCGACTCCGGACAGCGGACTCTGTGGTTCAGCCGCAAGCCCGCAAGAGCCTTCGTGATGGTCTCGGGAGCCACCGCGCTCGTGGACCTGGACGACCCCGCGACACTGGACTGCGACGTCAGAACAACGGTCGCACCGGACTTGGTCGGCTCGTGGCGCGGAACGGACTCGACAGGCGCCAAGGCCCTGCTGCACCTGGACGCCGACGGCTATGCCTCGCTGGAGATGAACGGTGAAACCTGGGGCGGGCACGCCGAGTCCGGTGCCTCGGTGCGCTACCAGCTCAACGAGAGCAAGTCGCCGATGTGGCTCGACTTCTTCACCGTGGGTGCCGACGGACAGGAGCTCGGCCGCCTGCTGTGGACGATCGAGCGCATCAGCGCCACATCGCTGCGCGTGAGCGCGGGGGCCAAGTCCGACGCGCGGCCCGACCCCGCCGATCCTGCCAGCACCAAGTTCACGGTGATCCTCGAGAAGTCGAGCGATCCGTGACCTCGGAACCGCTGACCGCCGCTCACTCCGCCGCGCGGCGCAGCGTCTCGATCACCGGCCGCGACACCACCTCGCGCAGCCCCCACCAGCCGGCCGCCAACGCCAGCAGCGCGCCGGCCAGGCTGCCACCGAGCGGCAACCACGGCGACGGGTTCCAGCTGAACTGGAACACGTACTTCGCGAGCGCCCAGCCGACCACGGCAGCCGCCACCGACGCCAGGAAACCCGCCAAAGCGCCGACGCCCAGCAGCTCGGCGCGCTGCACCTGGCCGAGCAGCCGTGCGCTCGCACCCAGCGCGCGCATCACCGCGAACTCGCGGGCGCGCGCCTCGCGCGTGGCGGTGACCGCGGCGAACAGCACCACCAGCCCGGCCGCCAGCGTGAAGCCGAACAGGAACTCGACCGCGCGGATCACCTGGTCGAGCACCTGCTGGACCTGGCTGAGCGAGGCCGACACGTCGACCGCGGTGATGTTCGGGAATTCGCGGCTCAGCGCGTTGTCGAAGCCCGGCGTCGCCGGCGCGCGGAACGCCGTCAGGTAGGTGGCCGGCAGGTCCGGCATCTGCGCGTTCGGGAACATCACGAAGAAGTTCGCGCGCATCGAGCCCCAGTCGACCTTGCGCAGGCTGGTGACCTTGCCCTCGGCCGCGATGCCGGCGATGTCGAAGCGCAGCGTGTCGCCGAGCTTCAGGTGCAGCGTCTCGGCGATGCCCTCCTCGACACTCAGGCCGCCCGCCTCGTCCGGCGTCCAGCGGCCGGCAGTGACGGTGTTGTGGTCGGGCAGCTTCGCGTCGTGGCTCAGGTTGAACTCGCGGTCGAGCAGGCGCTTGGCGCGCTCGTCGACCAGGTCGTCGGCGCTGGTCGCCTTGCCGTTCACCGCGACCAGCCGGCCGCGGATCATCGGGTACCAGTCGTAGCGCGCGACGCCCGCCGCCTTCAGCCGCGCCTGGAAGGCCTCGCCCTGCTCCGGCTGGATGTTGATCACGAAGCGGTTCGGCGCATCGGCCGGCGTCGCGGCGCGCCAGCTGGAGATCAGGTCGGTGCGCAGCAGCACCAGCAGCATCAGCGCCAGCAGCCCGACGCTGAGCGCCGACACCTGCAGCACCGCGAAGGCCGGGCGCGCCGCGATCTGCCGCGTCGCGAGCACCAGCCAGCGCGGCGCGCGCGATTCGGGCACCGCGCGGCGCAGCAGCTGCACCGCGATCCACGACAGCAGCGCGAACACCGCAATCGCGGCAGCGAAGCCGCCGACCGCGATCAGCCCGAGCGTCAGGTCGGACGACACCGCAAGCAGCAGCGCCGCGAAGCCGATGGCGCCTGCGGCCAGCACCGCGATCGAGGCCGGCTTCAGCGCGCCGACATCGCGCCGGATCACGCGCAGCGGCGGCACCTGGGCCAGCTGCAGCACCGGCGGCAGGCCGAAGCCCATCAGCAGCGTGAAGCCGACGCCGATGCCGAACAGCGCCGGCCAGCCGCTCGCGGCCGGCAACGCGCTGTCGACCAGCCCGGCGAGCAGCCAGACGAACACGTAGTGCACCGCGAAGCCGAGCAGCACGCCGGCCACGCTGGCGAGCACGCCGACGATGCCGAACTCGAGCAGGTACTGCAGCGCGATCGTGCGCTGCGGCTGGCCGAGCACGCGCAGCATCGCGCAGTCGTCGAGGTGCCGGTCGGCGAAGTCGCGCGCCGCGATGCCCACCGCCACCGCCGCCAGCAGCGCGGCCAGCAGCGCGACGAGGTTCAGGAACTTCTGCGCGCGGTCCAGCGTCTGGCGCATCTCGGGGCGGCCGGTCTCGAGCGACTCGACGCGCATGCCGCGCAGCTGGCGGCTCTTCAGCTGGGCTTCGGTCCAGCTGACGAACTCGCGCAGCGCGGCTGCGCGGCCGTCCGGCGCGGCCACGGCCAGGCGGTAGGTGACGCGGCTGGCGGGCTGCACCAGCCCGGTGGCAGGCAGGTCGGCCTCGTTGAGCATCACGCGCGGCGCGAAGCTGATGAAGCCGGCGCCGCGGTCGGGCTCGATCACGATGATCGACGCGATGCGCAGGCTGGCATCGCCGAGCAGCAGCGCATCGCCGACCTTCAGCTGCAGCGCATCGAGCACGCCGGCATCGACCCACACCGTGCCGGCGGCCGGCGCGCTCGCGACCGTGCGCTGCGCACCGCCCGGTGCATCGGCCAGCGTCAGCTTGCCGCGCAGCGGGTAGCCGCTGGCCACGCTCTTGACGGCCACCAGGCGCGAGGCGCCGCCCTTGTCGTCGGGCGCACGGCCCATGCTCGGGAAGGTGGCGGTCTGCGCGAGCGTGAGCCCGAGGCCGCGTGCACGCTCGGCGATGTCGGCCGGGGCCGGCTGGTCGCTCGCGACGATCGCGTCGCCGCCCAGCATCTGCCGGGCGTCGCGCGCGAGGCCGGCATTCAGCCGGTCGGCGAAGAAGCCGACCGCGCTGAGCGCCGCCACCGCCAGCATCACCGCGACCAGCAGCAGCCGCAGCTCGCCGGCGCGGAAGTCGCGCGCGGCCTGCCGCCAGGCGAGGTTCCAGGCGGAAGCGGGATGGGGAACGGCAGTCGTCATCGAGGGTTCTTTCGGGAGGAAGGCGGATCGCCCCGATGGTCCCATTGGCGCTTGCGTTCGAGCAAGTACTCGACGAAGGCCCGGACTTTCAGCGGGACATGCCGCGCATGCGGGTACAGCAGGTTGTAGGGCCGCGAGCGCCCGCCGAAGGGCGCCAGCAACTCGGTCAGCCGGCCCGCCGCCAGATCGCCTTCG
Source organism: Rhizobacter sp. P3_B12 (assembly GCF_056402895.1). NCBI lineage: Bacteria > Pseudomonadati > Pseudomonadota > Betaproteobacteria > Burkholderiales > Sphaerotilaceae > Rhizobacter > Rhizobacter sp. P3_B12. Next base: position 5,838 of record NZ_JBFUGN010000302.1, read on the forward strand.
ACGACGAAGCGGTAGGCCTGGAAGACGCCCGCGCCATGGCGGGCCAGCGTCACGCCGGCCAGCACGTCGTCGGCGCAGGTGTAGCGGCCGGTGGTGAGCATCTCGACATCCCGGCCGTCCTCGCGGATCAGCCACGGGATCGGGCGGCCGTTGCTCGGCAGTTCGAACTGGATGCAGTCGTGGCCGGCCAGGTCCTCGGGCGTCATCGGCGTGCCGCGGCGCGCGAGGTAGTCCGGCGCGGCGACGAGCACCAGCTCCGCGTCTTCCAGGTGCCGGCAGATCAGCGTCGAGTCGTCGGGTGCGCGCACGCGGATCGCGAGGTCGAAGCCCTCGCCGCCGAAATCGATGTTGCGGTTGCTGACGTGCAGCTCGACCCGCACGTCCGGATGCGCCTGCATGAATGCCGGCAGCACCGGCAGCAGCCGGTGGTGGCCGTAGGTGGTGGGCACGCTGATGCGCAG
>NZ_JBFUGN010000303.1:0-6288 GCF_056402895.1 Rhizobacter sp. P3_B12
GTGCTCTCGAGCATCGCAGTCGCCTGCGCGCGCAGCCTGTCGCCCTCGGCCGACTCCGTGGCCAGCGCGCGCAGCGCACGGGCCTTCCAGTAGACCCAGGTCGCGTCGCGCTGCTCGATCGGGTTCATCGCATCGATCGCCTGCACCACCTGCTGCCAGCGCGGCGCGTTCTCGCCGGCGCGCAGCGCGGCACGTGCCTTCCAGGCGAGCGTCTCGTCGGCCCAGTCGATCGAGATCGCGGCCTTCGACGACAGCAGCGCAGCCCGGGTGAAGTAGCCGGACGCCTCGGGCAGCAGCTTCAGCGCCGCCTGCTTGCCGACCGCCGCCCAGGCCCAGGCTGCGAGCTCGGGCGGCAGCGCGGCCTCCCATTTGCCGTTCAGCAGGTTGGCGGCGAGCTCGGGGTCGTTGGAGGCCAGGCGCATCAGCGCCAGCGTGTTCAGCTGGTTCGCCTGACGCCCGCCGAGCGCACGGGTCAGGTAGCGCGCCGGGTTGTCGGCCAGGTCGTCGACGTCACTGGCGGCCCGGGTGTTGACCATCAGCGCCGCCTGGCGCGCCGCACGCGGCTTGTTGCCGTCGATCGCGAGGCGCGCCTTGCGCCAGGCATCGGCTTCGGTGAGCTGCTTCGCGTCGTACAGCGTCGCGGCCAGCAGCGCGCAGCCGTCGTCGGCCTCGCGCTGCGCGAACCAGGCACTTCGGGCGGCGACGCGCACGTCCTTGCCGTCGAGGTGGTCGGCCAGCAGCGCGTAGCACGAGACCTCGCGGTCGTCGTTCATGCGGAAACTCGGGAAATCGGCGGCCAGCGTCTTGAAATCGCGGCGGCGTCCCAGCTCGAGCAGCCAGTCGTTGCGCAGCCGGTCTTCGACGTAGGTGCCGCGCCAGCGCTGGTAGAAGGCCGCGATCTCGTCGGCCTGCACGAACTGCAGCCGCTGGCCGATCTCCCAGTAGTCGACCCACATCGCGAGCGGGTTGCGCTCGGCGATCGTGCTGTCGCGCAGCGCGGCGAGCCGGGCCCGGTCTTTCTTGCGCAGCGCCTCGCGGGCTTCGAGCACCGCGTCGTTGCCGCTCTGCGCGCAGGCAGGCATCGCATTGGCGAGCACGGCGATCGCCAGGCCCTTCAGCAGCCACCGCGCCGCCGTCCTCGTCATTCCCGCGCCATATGATCCGTCTTTGTGGTTCACGCTGTCCTTCATGGTGCCGACCTTGCCATCAGACCCCGACGTCCGCCATCCCCTGCGTCAGCGCCTGCTGGCCGCGCGCACCGCGTTTGTCTCGTCGCCCGCCGGCCCCGCTGCGGCGGCATCGCTCGCGCATCACCTCGGGCATGTTCTCGATCAACTCGAACCCGAGTGCCTCGGGGTCTATTGGCCACTGCGGTCCGAATTTAACGCAGCAAGCCTGTGGGATGGCGACGGATCGCATGCCGCCTTGCCGCGCGCATTGCCATTCGTGCAGCGCGTGCCGCCGCAGATGCACTACCGCTTGTGGGACGGCAGCCCGCCGGCGCTGAAGGACGAGTGCAACATCCCGGCGGCGAACGGTGCCGCGGTGGTGCCCGACGTGGTGCTGGTGCCCTGCGTCGGCTTCACCGGCAGCGGCTGGCGGCTCGGCTACGGCGGCGGCTTCTTCGACCGCTGGCTCGCGCTGCACCCGCACGTCACGGCCGTCGGCGTCGCGTGGGAGGCCGGCCGCCTCGGCGAGGCCGAACTCGCGCCGCAGGCCCACGACCTGCCGCTCGCGCTCATCGTGACCGAGAACGGGGTGGCGCAGGGCTGACCGGCTCGGGCGCCGCCGGCGCGAGGTGCTGCACGCTGCGGGCCGACTGCGCGGTGAGCGTGGCCTTCGTGAGCGTCGCATGGGTGCGTTCGCCCTGCTCGATCAGCCAGTCGCGAAAGCGCTGCACCTCGGGCCGCAGCACCGACTGCGGCGACACCACCATCCAGTAGGCATGCGGCGCGTCGATGCGCCCGGCCGGCCCGAACGGCTCGACCAGGTCACCGCGCTCGAGCGAGTCGGCCACCAGCGCCATGCGGGCCAGCGCGATCGCCTGCCCGGCCAGCGCCGTCTGCACCTGCTGGTAGGTGAAGTTGAGGTACATCCACCGGCGCGGCTGCAGCCCGGGCTGGCCATGCAGCGTGAGCCAGCGCCGCCAGCTCAGGAACTCGGCGGTCGGGCGGTTGTCGTCCTCCTCGGCCAGCGTGTGGCCGGCCAGGTCGGCCGGCGTCGACAGCGGCGGCGCCTGGCCGCGCGCGATCTGCTCGGCCAGCCACGGGCTGATGGCCGGCGTCAGCGTCTCGCCGAACAGCCGCGGCGTGCCGGCCGGCACCAGGTGGTCGCCGCCATAGCGCAGCACGATGTCGATCTCGGGATCGTCGAGGTCGACCACCATGTCGGTGGCGGAGACGCGGATGTCGATGTCGGGGTTCGCGCGCTGGAAGGCCTCGAGCCGCGGCAGCAGCCACAGCGACACGAACGACGCGAAGGTGTTGACCGTGACGCGGCGCCGGCCGCGCGAGGTGCGGATCTGGCGCACCGCGGTGTCGAGCCGGTCGAGCGAGGGCGCGACCGCGCGCAGCAGCACCTGGCCGTCGCCGGTCAGCTCGACCGAGCGGGTGCCGCGGTTGAAGAGCGGCGCGCCGAGCTCGTCCTCCAGGCCCTTGATCTGCCGGCTGACGGCCGACTGGGTCAGGTGCAGTTCTTCGGCGGCGGCGCTGAAGCTGAGGTGCCGGGCCACCGCTTCGAAGGCCCGGATCGGGCCGACCGAGAGCGGCCGATGACGCGGTTGATTCATGCGTGAATGGTATCAATGCGAGGCGCACAAGTCATTGGACCACCGGCCTGCAGCCCCCTAAAGTTCACTCCATGCCCTGCAAGGAGAGCGACATGGCAACCCCGATGATGATGAGCAATTTTCAACAATCCCAAGCCGCGAGCTGGACCGTGGCACCCGGCGAGGCGCGCCCGCTGGAGATCGGACCGGGGTCCYGCTGGCTGCGCGTGACCGAAGGCCGGCTGTGGCTGACGGTGCCCGGCACGGCCGACGAACCGGCCCAGGATGTGTGGCTGGAGAGCGGCGACAGCATCGCGCTGCCGTCCGGCGCCCAGGCGGTGCTCGAGGCCTGGCCGAGCGCGCAGTTCCAGCTGCTGGTGCCGCCGGAAGCCTGCCGGCGCGGCAAGTCGCTGGCGCAGCGGCTCAGCGAGCAGCTCGCTTCGCGGCTGGGGTCTTCTTCTTCGCCGCTGCCGCACGCGGCTTGACGGTCTTGCGGGCCTTGGCCGCGGCAGCGCGCAGGCCCGCCTCCATCGCGAGCCGCGCCCACGGGCGCATCAGCGCGGGCGATTCCATCGCCTCGTCGGGCGCGGTGTAGTAGCTCATCGACACCGACTTGCCATCGCCACCCTCGTAGACGAAGGGCTGGCAGCCGGACTGCTCGAAGCGCGCCCGGGTCGCGTCGTCGGCCTTCAGGTACAGGCGCTCCTGGAAGATCAGCGCGACGAACACGTCGTCGACATAGAAGCCGTGCCCACCGAACATGCGCCGCGAGCGTGTCGGGCCGAGCGAGCCGAGCAGCTCGACGCAGTAGCGGGCGAATTCATCCTTGGGCGAGCTGATCGTGGCCATGGGCTCGATGGTACGGGGCCCTGCGTCACAATGCCCGCCATGGCCACCTCCGACACGTCCTCCACCACCCTCGGGGTACTGCGCACGAAGCTGATCGCCGACCGGCAGGCCCTGCCCGACCGGCTGGAGCGTGCGGTGCAGCTGCAGAGCATGCTGCGCATCTGGCTGGTGAGCCGGCGCGAGACGCTGATCGGCGGCTACTGGCCGATCAAGGGCGAGTTCGATCCGCTGCCGGCGCTGTTCCGCTGGAGCGAGGCCGACCCGGCACGCCGCATCGGCCTGCCGGTGATGGACCGCAAGGATGGCACGCTGCGTTTTCACGTGTGGTACCCCGGCTGCCCGACCGAGCTGGATGCGCATGACATCCCCAAGCCCAAGGGCACCGAGCAGTTCCAGCCGCAGTTGCTGCTGCTGCCCTGCGTCGGCTATGGCACCGAGGGCGCGCGGCTCGGCTATGGCGGCGGGTTCTACGAGCGCTCGATCGCCGCGCTGAACCCGCGGCCGGTCACGGTGGGGCTGTGCTATGCGCACGGCTTCCTGCCGATGCTGCGTCCGCGGGCCGACGAACACCCGCTCGACGCCGTCATCACCGAAGAAGGCGTGATGTGGCAGCGCGAGGCCTGATCAGGCCAGGTTGAGCCGCCGGCAGATCTCCAAGGGCGCCGTCGCCGCGTTCATCGTGTAGATGTGCAGCCCCGGCGCGCCCAGGCTCAGCAGCCGCTCGCACAGCTCGGTCACCACATCCAGCCCGAAGGCCTTGATCGACGCGGTGTCGTCGCCGAAGCTCTGCAGCCGCAGCCGGATCCAGCGCGGGATCTCGGCCCCCGACGAATCGGCGAAGCGGATGATGCCGCTCGCGTTGGTGATCGGCATGATGCCCGGCACCACCGGGATGTCGGCCCCCAGCTTGCGCGCATCGTCGACGAAGCGCTCGTAGGCATCGGCGTTGAAGAAGAACTGCGTGATCGCCGCATCGGCGCCCGCCTTCACCTTCTCGACGTAGGCCTGCAGGTCGGCCTGCGGCGACCTCGCCTGCGGATGCATCTCGGGATACGCCGCCACCTCGATGTGGAACTGGCGGCCGGTCGCCTCGCGGATGAACGCGATCAGCTCGCTCGCGTAGCGGAACTCGCCGAAGCCGCCGTAGCCGCTCGGCAGGTCGCCGCGCAGCGCCACCAGCCGGCGGATGCCCGCGGCCTGGAACTGCGCCAGCTTGGCCTGCACCGACGCGCGGTCGGCGCCGACGCAGGTGAAGTGCGAGGCCGCCTCGACGCCCTCGGCCAGGATCGCCTGCACGGCCGCCAGCGTGCCGTCCTGCGTCGAGCCGCCGGCGCCATACGTGACGGAGCAGAAGCTCGGCTTCAACGCATACAGCTGCTGGCGCACGGCCGCGAGCTTGGTGACGCCCTCGGGCGTCTTCGGCGGAAAGAACTCCAGACTGACGGGAACTCGGTTCATGCAACATCCTCGGACGGCACGGCCCACACGAAGAACTCGGTGTTGCCGTTGCTGCCCTTGATCGGGCTCTGGAAATAGGCGCGCACCTGGAGGAACTGCTCCCTGCAGGCCTTGCGGATGCGCGTCTCGACCTCGGCGAAATGCCGTTCGTCCTTGACGATGCCACCCTTGCCGATCTGCGCCGGCTGCAGCTCGAACTGCGGCTTGATCAGCAGCAGCAGGTGCCCCGTGGGCGCCAGGTAGTGCGCCAGCGTGGGCAGCACGTGCGTCGACGTGATGAACGACAGGTCACCGGTGACGAAGCCGAAGCCGTGCGGCGTCGACGCGGCCTCGAAGGCCGAGCCGGTCACGTCGCGCGCATTGACGCCTTCGAAGCACTGCACCCGCGCATCGGCCTGCAGCTTCGGGTGCAACTGCCCGTGGCCGACGTCGATGCCGGCCACGCGGGCTGCACCGGCCTGCAGCAGGGCATCGGTGAAGCCACCGGTGCTCTGGCCCGCATCCAGGCAATCGAGGCCGGTCACGTCGATCTTGCAATGCTTGAGCGCACCTTCCAGCTTGAGCCCGCCACGCGACACGAAGCGCAGCTCCGCGTCGTCGGTGATCTCGAGCTCGCAGCCTTCCGGCACGTCCTCGCCGGCCTTCTTGGGAACAGCCCAGCCCTTGGGGCCGAGCCAGCGGACGGCGCCTCGCTCGATCAGCCGTTGGGCGGCCGATCGGGTGGGCGCCAGCCCCGCGGAGACGAGCAGCTGGTCGATGCGCATGGGTCGGATCAGTAGCGGTAGGTGTCGGGCTTGTACGGGCCTTGCTTGGGCACGCCGATGTACGCGGCCTGCTCGTCCGTCAGCTCGGTCAGCATCGCGCCGACCTTCTTCAGGTGCAGGCGGGCGACCTTCTCGTCGAGGTGCTTGGGCAGCACGTAGACCTGGCCGACTTCGTACTTCTCGGGCCGCGTGAACAGCTCGATCTGCGCGATCGTCTGGTTGGCGAAGCTCGAGCTCATCACGAAGCTCGGGTGGCCGGTGCCGCAGCCGAGGTTCACGAGGCGGCCCTTGGCCAGCAGGATGATGCGTTTTCCATCCGGGAAGATCACGTGGTCGACCTGCGGCTTGATCTCTTCCCACTCGTACTTCTCGATCGCCGCGATGTCGATCTCGTTGTCGAAGTGGCCGATGTTGCAGACGATCGCCTGGTCCTTCATCGCGGCCATGTGC
>NZ_JBFUGN010000304.1:0-6267 GCF_056402895.1 Rhizobacter sp. P3_B12
GTGGTGGCGAACGGGGTTCCGGAGCTGCTCGTCAAGACCAAGGCGAGCCATACGGGCGCGGCTTTGAAGCCCGTGTTGGCGCGGACGTAGGGCGGGTGGCGCATTGGCGCGGCAAAGGCGGGTGCGGGGAGGCTGTGGCTCGCCGGCCGGTGCGGTCATCGCCCCTGGCGGGGCGATGACTGCCCTCCGCTGACTGGTTTCATGGCCCGTCGCCGAAACTCCCGCCACTCACTTCGTTCGTTGTGGTCAAACAGTCGGCGACAGTCAGTKCACGAAGCGTGCTGCGCACGCGGGCCACGAAACCAGCCAGCTCCGGCGCCCCGCCCTGATTGGCGCTCCCCAGCCTCCCCACCCGCGCCTTCCGCGCCAACCCTCCGCCACCGAAGGTTTCACCCTTCCACCAGGCGATTGCGCCCCAGCCGCTTCGCTTCGTAGAGGGCCGCATCGGCTCGCTCCACCAGTTCGAGCGCGTTGTCGGCCGGCTGCGCGTCGGCCAAGCCGAGGCTCAGCGTGACCTGCAGCCCCGGCGAGATCACGCTCCATGGGTAGGCCTGCACGGCGCTGCGCAGCCGCTCGCAGATCTCGTGCGCCGTCTCGCGCGGGGTGTCGACGAACACCAGCACGAATTCCTCGCCGCCCCAGCGGCCGAGCAGGTCGCGCGCCCGCGTCTTGTCACCGAACAGGCGCGCCACCGTGCGCAGCACCTCGTCGCCGGCCGCATGGCCGTGGCGGTCGTTGACCTGCTTGAAATGATCGAGGTCGGCCATCGCGAGCGCCATCGGCTGGCCCTGGCCGCGCGAGCGCTCGATCAGCAGCGGCAGCGTCGCGTCGACATGGCGCCGGTTCGCGAGCCCGGTCAGCGGGTCCTCGAGCGTCTCGCGGTGCAGCTCGGCGGTGCGCTGCTCCAGCAGCTCCTTCTCGGCCTCCAGCTGCTGCGTGCGCAGCCGCTGCAGCTCGGCCTCGAGGCGCGAGCGCTCGCCGTCCATCAGCGCACGCTCGACGTCGATGCGGTTCACCATCAGCCGCGCCTGCGCCTTGCTCTGCAGCGCCACGCGCTGCATCTCGATCTGGTGGTGCGCCTCGCAGTGCAGCAGCGCCGGCTCGAACTGGCGCACGGCCTTGTAGGCGCGGTGCAGCGCCGAGTGCACCCGCATGCGCGTCGTCTCGTGGTCGAGCTGGGTCAGCGACTGCAGTGTCGCGGTGAGCTCGGTGATCGCCTCTTCGTTGCGGCCCTCGCGCAGCAGCACCTCGGCGATGTTGTGGCGCATGCGCAGCACGACCGCGCGGAAGCCGTTCTGCACCGCGCTCGCGAGCGCCTCCTGCAGCAGCGCACGCGCTTCGGCGTACTCGCCGGCCAGGCCGAGCGCTTCGCCGAGGTTGCCCTGCGTGACGCTGACGCGGTAGACATCGCCGTGGCGGCGCGCCAGCGACAAGGCCCGGCCGCCGTACTGGCGGGCCCGCTGCACCGCCTGCCGGCTCGCGTCTTCATCGGCGCGCAGCTGCGCCTGGTAGTACGCGCTGATCGCGGTGGCGGTGAGGTTGTTCAGCGCCAGCATGCGGTCGCCATGGCCGCCGTGCTCGCGCGCCATGCCCAGCGACTGCAGCAGGAAGCTCTCGGCCTGGATCGAATCGCCGAGCCGGTCGTAGCAGATGCCGATGCGGTTCAGCGCCACGCCCATCGCGAGGCCGCGCTGGTGCGTGCGCGCCAGCTCGAACGACGCGGTGGCGTGCTTCAGCGCTTCTTCCTGCAGGCCGATCTCGCTGAACGAGATCGCCAGCAGGCACAGCGTGTCGCACTGCTCGTCGATGCGCCCGGCGGCTCGCCAGAGCGCCAGCGCCTCGCGCGCCGATTGCACCGACGGCTCGAACAGCCCGAGCCGCCAGCGGTGGTTGGCCAGCAGCGTGTGGACGCGCGCCAGTATCAGCGGGTCGCCCAGCGTGACGGCGCCTTCGAGGGCCTGTTCGGCCAGCGCGAGGCCCTGCTGGTGCTGGCCGCCATCGTGGGCGGCCTGCGAATCGGCGATCAGCCTGACGAGGCGGCGGGCTGCCGTTTCGGGGCCGGCGGGGGGGTGGTGGGGCAAGACGTGGGCGACCATGGAGGGCCCGATTGTGCGTGGCCCGGCGCAGCGGCGCCAGACGCCAAGGCGTCAGGTTCGCGACGCGCCGTCAACTCCTGCGCAACGCGTGCCGGATGCGCCAGCCGAGCAGCACCGCGATGACCGCGCCGTACACCGCGACCTCGGCGAAATTGTTCTTCGCCGCTTTCATCCAGAAAAAGTGCAACAGGCCCAGCAGCACGATCGCATAGACGCACTTGTGCAACGCCTGCCAGCGCTTCGCGCCCAGCGCCTTGATGGCGCGGTTGAACGAGGTCGCGGCCAGCGGGATCATCAGCACGAAGGCCAGGAAGCCGACCAGCGCGAACGGGCGCTTCGGGATGTCGCGCACGATGGCATCGAGGTCCAGCCCCATGTCCAGCCAGGCATAGGCGAAGAAATGCAGCACGACGTAGAAGAACGCGAACAGCCCCAGCATGCGCCGGAAACGCGCCAGCGCCGGCTGGTTCGCGATCACCCGCAGCGGCGTCACGGCCAGCGTGAGGCACAGCAGCCGCAGCGTCCAGTCGCCGGTCGAGCGGATCAGCGCCTCGGCCGGGTTCGCCCCCAGCGTGTTCATCACCGCGCCGTAGAACAGCCACGCGAACGGCAGCAGGCCGGCGACGAACAGCAGCGGCTTGGCCGCCGGATGCAGCAGCGGCGAGCGCCGGCGCGGCGGGGCGGGGCGGGGGGCGGTGTCGGGCGACAGCACAGCGGTCTTCATGGCCGGCGCGCGCTCAGAACAGCTTCTTCAGGTCCATGCCCGCATACAGCTGGCCGACCTGGGCTTCGTAGCCGTTGAACATCAGCGTGGCGCGCTTCTTCGCGAACAGGCCATCCTCGCCGATGCGCCGCTCCGTCGCCTGGCTCCAGCGCGGGTGGTCGACGTTCGGGTTGACGTTCGAGAAGAAGCCGTACTCCTGCGCGGCCGCATGGTTCCAGGAGGTGAGCGGCTGCTTGTCGGTGAAGCGGATCTTGACGATCGACTTGCCGCTCTTGAAACCGTATTTCCACGGCACCGCCAGCCGCACCGGCGCGCCGTTCTGGTTCGGCAGCACCTCGCCGTACAGGCCGAAGGCGAGCAGCGCGAGCGGGTTCATCGCTTCGTCCAGGCGCAGGCCCTCGACGTACGGCCACGACAGCACGCGCGAGCCGAGGAAGGGCATCTGCTTCGCATCGCCCAGCGTCACGAACTCGACGTACTTCGCATTGCCGGTCGGCTCGACGCGCTTGATCAGCTCCGACAGCGAATAGCCGACCCACGGGATCACCATCGACCAGCCCTCGACGCAGCGCAGCCGGTAGACGCGCTCCTCCATCGGCGCGAGCTTCAGCAGCTCATCGAGGTCGTAGACCTTGGGCTTCTTCACCTCGCCCTCGATCGCGACCGTCCACGGGCGGGTCTTCAGCGAGCCGGCATTGCGCGCCGGGTCGGACTTGTCGGTGCCGAACTCGTAGTAGTTGTTGTAGCTGGTCACGTCGTTGTAGGACGTGAGCTTTTCCATCGTGATCGCGCCGGGGACGGCACTGCGCGCGCCCGGCAGCGGGGCCAGCTTGTTCGGGCGGGCAGCCTGGGCGAACGCATCGCGCGCGGCCCAGCCGGACAGCGCCGCGCCGCCGGCGCCGAGCGCCATCAGCTTCAGCAGCTCGCGGCGGCGCTCATAGACGGCGCGCGGCGTGATCTCGGACGGCACGGCATGGTCGAAGCCGCGGTTCGGGCGGTGATGCATGAAAACTCCTGGGGGCGCCTGCGGGCGCGTTGCCGGTCAGTCGCCATTCGAGCCGGGAACCTTACAGCGGTTCCGCGCGCCCGGCTGCGTCAGGGCAATTCGCCGAAGTTCGTGTCGTCGATCACGGTGCCGAATTGCGTGTCGGAGAACAGGYGCAGCGAATTGCGCGCGGTGCGTTCCCGGAAGCTCTTGCGGGCGAACAGCTTGGCCTGCGCCTCGCCGGGCAGGTCGGTGATGTTGATGATGTTGCGCACGATCAGCGTGTCGATCACGTCCTCGATCACGCGGACGAAATCGGCATCGAGCTTGCCGAAGTCGCTGTTGGCCGGGCTGTGCCCGATGAAGGCCAGCAGATCCGGATGCCCGTCCGCGATGAACTCGGTGCCGGCCCCCGCTTGGCGATGCAGGCTGTCGATCTGTCCGTCGGGTCCGCGTCGGATGTAGGGCATGGGGGCGTTCGCAGTGGCGAGTCGGATGACTATAGTCGCGCCCGCGCCGGACGGACATGAAAAAGGCCGGTCATCGACCGGCCCGTTCCCTGGGGGTGTGCGAAGCGTGAGATCCGCCGCGTTCAGCGCAGGCCGGCAATGTAGTCGGCCACCGCCTTGATTTCCTTGTCGTTCATCTTCGCGGCGACGCCGGTCATCTGCGCGCTGTTCTTGCGCAGCCCGCCGCGGAAGGCCACCAGCTGCGCTTCGGTGTAATCGGAGTGCTGGCCGCGCAGGCGCGGGTACTGGGCGGGGATGCCGGCCCCGGTGGGGCTGTGGCAGCCGGCGCAGGCCGGGATGGCGCGGTCGGCGATGCCGCCGCGGTAGATCTTCTCGCCGAGCGCGACCGATTCCTTGCTCTTCGCGAAACCGGGTTTTGCATCCTTCGAGGCGTAGAACGCGGCGACGTTGCGCATGTCGTCCTCGCTCAGCGTCGAGGCCATGCCCTTCATCACCGGGTTGTCGCGCTTGCCTTCCTTGAACTCGGCCAGCTGCTTGACCAGGTATTCGGGGTGCTGGCCCTGCAGGATCGGGTTGGCCGGGCTGCCGCGCGAACCGTCGGCCGAGTGGCAGGCACCGCAGACGTTGGTCGAGATCGCCTGGCCTTTCGCGACGTCGGGCTTGGGCTTCGCAGCCTCGCTCGCGGAAGCAGGTGCCACGAACGCGGCGGCCAACAACAGACTCGACAGCAAGCTAGCAACAGGCATCATGGCGTGTGGTGTGTGGGTTGGCTGGATGCGTTTTGTGGATGCAAAACCCGGCGATTTTACAATGCAAGTTTTTGGTGCCTTCCATGACCGACGAAAACAATTCCGGTGCGCCRGCCGCTGACGCGAGCAGCGATGCGGCCGCAGCCGAGAAGCTGGCGCTGGCCTGGACGCACACCGCGCGCTTCCTGACCACCGCCAGCCAGCTGAACCAGCTGCCGCAGACCGAGCTGCCCGAGATCGCCTTCGTCGGCCGCTCGAACGCCGGCAAATCGACCGCGATCAACACGCTGACGCAGCAGAAACGCCTGGCCTTCGCCTCGAAGACGCCCGGCCGCACGCAGCACATCAACCTGTTCGAGCTGGGCCCGAAGGATGCGCCGAACGCGCTGTTCGCCGACCTGCCCGGCTACGGCTACGCCGCGGTGGCACGCGCCGCCAAACAGCGCTGGCAGGAGGTGATGGCCAACTACCTGCAGGTGCGCCGCAGCCTGTCGGGCGTGGTGCTGATGGTCGATTCGCGGCTCGGGCTGACCGAGCTCGACCGCAACCTGCTCGAGTTCGTCGCGCCCCGCGTGGGCACCGGCGAGGTGCGCCTGCTGGTGCTGCTGACCAAGTCCGACAAGCTGAACCGCCGCGAATCGACCGCGGCGCTGGCGGCCACGCAGGCGGTGCTGGGCGAGCTGTCGAGCGAGGACGCCGACATCGGCATCGCGCTGTTCTCGGCGCTGAACAGGCAGGGCGTCGGCGACGCCGCCTGCGTGCTGCGCGACTGGATCCTCGGGTGATCGAGACCTTCGACGCGGTGCTGCCGCACGGCATCACGCTGAGCTGCCGGGCCAGCGGGCCGCGCGGCGCGCCGGCGATCGTGTTCCTGCATGGTTTTCCCGAAGGCGCCTTCGTCTGGGACGCGATGCTGCGCCATTTCGGCGACCGCTACCGTTGTATTGCGCCGAACCTGCGCGGCTACGAGCGCTCGTCCGCGCCGGCCGAGGTGGAGGCCTATCGCGCGAAGCACCTGGTGGCCGACCTGCTCGCGCTGATCGCCCACGAAGGCGGCGGCCCGCTCGCGGCGCTGGTCGCGCACGACTGGGGCGGCGCGGTGGCCTGGAACTTCGCGGTGCAGCATCCGCAGGCGCTGCAGCGGCTGGTGATCGTCAATTCGCCGCACCCCGGCGTATTCCTGAAGGCGCTGCAGACCGATCCCCACCAGCAGGCGGCCAGTGCCTACATGAACACCTGGAGC
>NZ_JBFUGN010000305.1:0-6259 GCF_056402895.1 Rhizobacter sp. P3_B12
GTTGTTGACGACCAGCAGCGTCGACAGCTTCAGCTGCTGCTGCACCTCCTTGATGGAGAACGCCCAGTCGCGGTTGGTCATGCGCACCTGGTCGCCCTGGATCGGGTTGGCGATCGACACGGCGCCATGGCGCGGCGTGAGCTCCGGCACCGTCGCGAGGTAGGCCTGGATCACCTCGGTGATGCCGGCATGTTCGCTGCACGGCAGCACCGCCACGTGCTCGAACTGGCCCGCTGCCGGCTCGATGCAGAAGCGGGCGTAGGTCGCGCCGATGTCGGCCAGCAGCCGCAGGTCGGTGAAGGGCGTCGAGCGGGAGCTGAGGTCGATGGTCATGGACGGGGGGCAACACCAGCGAAAGGGGATGGGAGGGGGGAGGCGGCCAGCGTGGCCGCGGGGGCGCGTTCGAGCAGGACGTAGCCGGTGGCGGCGAGGGTGACCCGGCCATCGAGCACTTCGACGCGCTGGCCGCTGTACGCGTCGCGCAGCGCCTCGCCGTTGCCGAAGGTGGCGCCCAGCGGCAGCGTGACGGTGCCGTCGACCGCCATCGCGACGACGACCGCATCGCCGGTCTGCGCATCGACGCGGCTGAAGACATAGGGGCTGGCCGACAGTTGCCGATGCACGCCGCGTGCCAGCGCGACATGGCGTGCGCGGAAGCTGCCCAGGCGGCGCCAGTGCGCGAGCTGCGCGGTGTCGGGCGTGGCCCAGTTCATGTCGGAGCGGGTGGCCTGCTGCGGGTCGGAGGCCGGTGCCGGGCCGGGCGGGCGCGCGGTTTCGTCGCCGTAGAAGATCTGCACGGCGCCGGGGGCGAGCAACAGCGCGGCACCGGCCAGCGCGAGGCGGCTGCGATCGAACAGCCGCGTGTCGTGCGACGAGACGTAGCTCAGCGCGTTCCAGCCGGGCCGGCCGGCGAGCAGCGAGGCATAGCGGCTGTACAGCGCGTCGGGCTGCGCGAACTGCGGTGCCAGGTCCTGGAATTCGAAGTTGATCAGCGCATCGAAGCCGGCATCGGCCAGCGGGCTGCGCTCCGGCCCCTGGCCCCAGGATTCGCCGACCATCCAGAACGGCTGGTCGTCGATCTTGTCGGCCGGGTGGCGGGCCTTCCAGTCGGCGAGCGCGGCGGTGGCCGATCGTTTCAGCGCCGCCCAGGCCGCCGGCTCGACGTGCTTGACGGTGTCGGCGCGGAAGCCGTCGATGCCGTACTCGCGCACCCAGTCGCTGAGCCAGGTCACGAGGTAGTCGCGCACGGTCGCGTCGGGCAGGTCGCGGGCGCGCGTGCCGGGCTTGGTGCGCAGGAAGGTGGGCAGCTTCACGCGCTCGGTGCTCTCGGTGCGGAAGTCGGGCAGGTAGGCGAGCTGCATCGTCAGGTCGTCGCGGCCGCCGTCGAGGTAGCCGGGCAGGCCGGCGCGCACCCACGGGCGGCCCCACCAGTCGGCGAACGCGAAGCTGTTGTAGTCGATGAAGCCGTGGTAGTCGCGCAGCGTCGCGCGCTCGCTGCCCGGCCACAGCACCTTGAGGTTCAGCTCGCGGGCGGTCTGCAGGTCGAGGTAGCCGGGGTGGTTCATCACCACGTCGAACAGGATGCGGATGCCCTGGCGGTGCGCGGCGCTCACCATCTCGCGCAGCTCGTCGGGCGTGCCGATGTTCTGGTCGAGCACGGTGTAATCGAGCGCGTAGTAGCCGTGGTAGGCGTAGTGCTTGAAGGCCTTGTCACCGCCGACCACCCAGCCGTGGATCTGCTCGTACGGCGCGGTGATCCAGATCGCGTTGACGCCGAGCTCGCGGAACCAGCCTTCGTTCAGCTTGTTCGTGATGCCCTTCAGGTCGCCGCCGTGGAAGGTGGCGACATCGGCAGCCGGATCGGCCTCGCGCTGGCGGCCGTAGGCATGGTCGTTGGCCGGGTTGCCGTTGGCGAAGCGGTCGGTGACGGCGAAGTAGACGATGGCGTTGTCGGCGAAGGCACCAGGGACGGAGACCGGGCCGCTGATCGCGGGCGGGGCAGGGGGCTTCGGTGCAGGCGCGGGGGTCGTGCAGGCCGCCAGCAGGGTCCACAGCAAACTCAACAGCAGGGCGACGACGGACCTCATCCCTTGATACCTCCTGCGGTCAGCCCCGAGATCATCCACTTCTGCGCGAGGATGAACACCACCGTGATCGGCAGCCCCGACAGGATGGCGGCGGCCGCGAAATCCCCCCACAGGTACTTCTGGTCGTACAGGAACAGCTTSGASCCCACCGCCAGCGTCAGCTTGGCCTCTTCRTGCAGCAGGATCGACGCCACCGGGTACTCGATGATCGCGCCGATGAASGCGAGCAGGAACACCACCATCAGGATCGGCAGCGCCATCGGCAGCAGCACCAGCCGGAAGGCCTGCCACGGCGTTGCGCCATCCACCTTGGCCGCCTCCTCGATCTCGACGGGGATCGTGTCGTAGTAGCCCTTGATCGTCCACACGTGCAGCGCGATGCCGCCCGAGTACGCGAGCAGCAGCGAGGCGTGGCTGTCGATGCCGAAGAACGGGAACACGCTGCCGATGCGGTCGAAGATCGCGAAGATCGCCACCAGCGCSAGCACCGCCGGGAACATCTGCATCAGCATCAGCCCGCCGAGCGCCATGCGCTTGCCGCGGAACTGCATGCGCGCGAAGGCATAGGCGGCGGTGGTCGACAGCGTCAGCGTGATCGCCGCGGTCAGGCTGGCCACCTTGACCGAGTTCCACAGCCACAGCAGCACCGGGAAATCCGGCTTCACGAGGCGCCCGTCGGGCGCGGTGTAGGAGATCCCCAGCGCCAGCTTCCAGTGCTCGAAGCTGATGGTCTCGGGGATCAGGCTGCCGGCGGCGAAGTTGCCCGGGCGCAGCGAGATCGACAGGATCATCAGGAACGGGAAGATCACCAGCGCGACGAGCGCGATCAGGAACGCGTGCGCGGCCAGCACGCGCCAGCGGTGGCTCTTGTCGAGGACGATGGCCATCTGGTTTACCTCGATTCGTCCTTGGAGATCTTCGTGAGGCGCATCTGCACCAGCGAGATCACCGCCACCATCGCGAAGATGACGGTGGAGATCGCCGCSGCGAGCCCGAACTGCTGGCCCGAATCCTGGAACGCGATGCGGTAGGTGTAGCTCACCAGCAGGTCGGTGGTGCCGGCCGGCACGCTGGTGTCCAGGAAGTCGGGCCGCCCGCCGGTGAGCAGGCTGATCAGCACGAAGTTGTTGAAGTTGAACGCGAAGGCCGAGATCAGCAGCGGCGTCAGCGGCTTCAGGATCAACGGCAGCGTGATGCGCCAGAAATTGGTGAACGGCCCGGCCCCGGCCACCGCCGAGGCCTCGTACAGGTCGGCCGGGATCGCCTTGATCAGCCCCGAGCAGATCACCATCATGTACGGGTAGCCCAGCCACACGTTGACGATCAGCAGCATCACCTTGGCCAGCAGCGGGTCCGAGAACCACGCGGGCTTGATGCCGAACAGGGCATCGAGGATCAGGTTGATCTCGCCGAAATTGTTGTTGAACAGGCCCTTGAACACCAGGATGGAAATGAACCCCGGCACCGCATACGGCAGGAACAGCAGCGTGCGGTACAGGCCCTTGAAGCGCAGCGCATCCCAGTTGAAGAGAACCGCCAGGAACATGCCGAGCGCRGCACCGAAGAACACGGTGAGCGCGGAGAACACCACCGTCCAGAGGAAGATGCGCACGAAGGGCTCGCGGAACGCGGCGTCGGTGAAGATGCGCTGGTAGTTGGCAAAACCCACGCCGACCTGGAAGCCGGGCTGCAGGCGCTCGCCGGCCTCGGTCTCGTAGAAGCCGCTGGTCATGTTCGGGCGCAGCACGGCGTTCGTCTGCTGGTTCACGAGCGAGCCGTCGGSGYTGCGYTTGTACAGCGGCTGCACGGCGCCGAACTGGCGCAGGCCGGTCATCACGAGCTTGAGGTCGCTGTCGGGAAGGCGCAGGGTCAGCGCCTGCAGGTKCTTCTGCYKGSCGATCACGGTCTTGAGTGGCGCCGGCTCGGCCAGCGGGGCCTGCGCCGGGTCTTGCGGCKSSAGCTTSAYYTCCMGCGGCGTGGTSGTYGCMAGCGCGAGCCGGCCGCTGACCCACGCCTTGCCGCTGTCCGCGTCTTCCAGCCGCAAGCGGAACTCCGGCCCGTCCTCATGCAGCGTGAACGCRTAGCTCGCGCCCTCGCCGCCGTGGAAGGTCTCGTCCAGGAAGTACTGCGTCGCCCGCGGGAACTCCAGCAGGTTGCGCGAGCTGTAGTTGGTGAACCCGATGGCCATCGTGTAGACCATCGGGAAGACGACRAAGACCAGCGCCGCGGCGATGCCGGGGAACAGGTAGCGCCAGGCGTAGGTCTTCGCCGMGCTGTAGACCCACAGCGCGAGCGCGGTGATCGCGAGCATCGTGCCGGCCAAGAGCGTCTGSCCGGCCGCGTAGACCATCGCGACCACGTACAGCGCCGCGACCAGCACGAGCGCGAGCAGGGCCGGGCCGGGGCGCAGCCGGTACTTCATCGTCTTCGGGTGCCTGCGTGGATTACTTGGCCGTGATCCGCTTGGCCGCGGCGTCCAGCGCCTCCTTCGGCTGCTGGCGGCCCTCGGTCATGTTCTTCAGCGCCGACTCCATCGACGACCAGAAGCGCCCCATCTCCGGGTTGTTGGGCATCGGCGCGCCGTCCTGSGCGCTGGCCATCGTCGCCTGGATGTTCGCGTTGCTCTTCAGCTCGGCGAACAGCGCCTTGCTCGCCGGCGTCCCCAGCGGCACGTCGTCGTTGATCGTCTTCAGSCCCTTCGGCGCGAGCATGAAGTTCTCGATGAACTCCACCGCCACGTCGCGGTTCGGCGAGGCCTTGGAGATCATCGCGCCCAGCACGCCGACGAAGGGCGCGGCCTTCTTGCCGTTGACGCTCGGGATCTTGGCGACACCGAAGTCGATGTTGGCCTTCTTGAGGTTGTCCCACGACCACGGGCCGTTGATCATCATCGCGACCTTGCCCTGCGCCATGCCCGCYTCCATCTCGGCGTAGCCGGCACCCTTGGTCATCACGCCGTCCTTCACGAGCTTGCTCAGCAGCTCCGCGCCCTTCARSGCRCCGGCGTTGTTGACGCCGGTGTCGGCCGGGTCGAAGTTGCCGTCGGCCTTCAGCTTGAACGGGTAGCCGCCACCGGCGGCCAGCAGCGGCCACGTGAAGTAGGTGTTGTTGTAGTCCCAGAGGATCGCCTTCTTGCCGGAGGCCGAGAGCTTCTTGTCGAGCGCGATCACCTCGTCGAAGGTCTTCGGCGGGGTCGGCACCAGCGCCTTGTTGTAGACCAGCGAGACCGCCTCGATCGACATCGGGTAGCCCCATTGCTTGCCGCCCACCGCGAACGCCTTGACGGCCAGCGGGTCCAGGTCGGCCAGCACCTTCTTGCTCGGCGCAACCGGCTGCAGCAGCCCGCCGGCGATCCACTCGCCGATGCGGTCGTGCGGCCAGATCCAGATGTCCGGGCCCTTGCCGGCCGCGGCCGCCTGCTGGAACTTGTTCGGCGCGTCCTCCGGGTGCTCCACCACCACCTGCACCCCCGTCTTGGCGGTGAACTCCTCGCCCACCTTGGCCAGGCCGTTGTAGCCCTTGTCGCCGTTGATCCAGATCAGCAGCTTGCCGGGCTCGGCGGCGTGGCTGACCAAAGGCAGGGCAGTGCCGGCCAGCGCCAGGATCGCGGCGCCGGCGAGCAGCTTCAGGTGATGTCGCTTGGTGTTCATCGTGTGTCTCCGGGTGGTGTGTGTTGTGGTGATGAAAAGAGCGTGCGCCCCTGCTCGTCGAACAGGAAGCCGCGCTGCGGCGGGAAACTCAAATACGCGGTGTCGCCCGTCTTCAGCGGGTTCTCCGGCGCGGTGCGGATCGTCATCGCCTCGCTTCTCGTTGACGAATCCAGGCCGGTCAAGGTCACGTGCAGGTAGGTGATGTCGCCCAGGTGCTCGGCCAGTTGCACGTGCGCGCGCATCGCCTGYGGGGGGGTGGGCGTGCTGGCAGCGTCGACGTGCTCGGGGCGCAGGCCCACGGTGACCGTGGCACCGGCGGCCAGTGATGCGGTGTCGGCCTGCACCGTCACGGTCGAGCCGTCGGCCAGCGCGATGCGGGCCAGGCCGTCGTCCGCACCCAGCAACTTGCCTTCGATGAAGTTCATCTTCGGCGAGCCGATGAAGCCGGCGACGAAGCGGTTCACCGGCCGGTGGTACAGCTCCATCGGCGTGCCCACCTGTTCGATGCGGCCCGCGTTGAGC
>NZ_JBFUGN010000306.1:0-6243 GCF_056402895.1 Rhizobacter sp. P3_B12
ACTGGCTGGAGTGGCGCTGGATCACGATTCGGTGATTTGTTCACTGCGTGAGGCTGCTGCCGGGTCTCGCCCCGGCGGGCGAGTCACTTTCATTTGAGCCCAAATGAAAGTAACCAAAGCAAAGGGCTTTGAAAACCATACGGTTCGTTCAGTCTCGCTGCGGACAACACTGCCACTTGGGCTGGAGCTCCACATTCATTGGGATTGTTGGCCKTTCTTCTCCACTCAGCTCGCTGCGCATCGYCCTGACGACGCGGCRGCGRCAGGCGCAAGACGATGCGACGCGAAGCGAGCGAGTCGAGTGGAGCGGGAGARCAACAATCCCAATGAACGKKGATGTGCAGCCGAAGYGGCAGTGTTGTCCGCAGCSAGACTGAACGAACCGTATGGTGTTGTATTGAAGCCCTTTGCTTTGGTTACTTTCATTTGGGCTTCAAATGAAAGTGACTCGCCCGCCGGGGCGAGACCCGGCAGCAGCCTCGCCCTTAGCGGCCCGTCACCAGGAGCTCGTTGATGATCGCGCTCCACGACTGCGGGCCGGTCTTGCCGGAGATCCGCACGCCCAGCACGCCGGCCAGCGGTGTGCCGCTGAACGCGTAGCTCGAACCGCCCGCAACTGCGCTGTTCGGATACGCCGGCGCGATCGCCCAGCCGGATTCGATCCAGCGCGTGCCGTCGGTCGTGTACTGCAGGCTCACACCTGATTCGAAGTAGCCGTTGCCGTAGCTGTCGATGGCGCCGTTGATCAACGTCACCTTCGACACTGTCTTGGCCGCCGTCCACGTGACACCGGCTGCCTCCCACTTGCCTGTCTCGCCTTCGCCGGCGGCATTCAGCGTCACACCGGTCGTCAGCTTGCCGTCGTTGATGCCGGCGCGCGCCTGGCGGTTCGCGTTCGACAGCGCCGTCGTGTTCTTGATCCACACCTGGCCGCTGCCGCTYGCCTCGATCTGCGTGTCGCCGCTGCCGCCGCGCGCGCTGAAGGCAGCACGGATCGAGTGGCCGGCCTGCACGTCGCTGAAGGTGTAGCTCGTCACCGCTCCGACCGATGCGCCATCCACCGTCACCGAGCTGATGTCGTAGCCCGCGTTCGGCACGATGCTGAAGCCCTGGCTGCGACCCTGCACGACCTGCACCGAGCCGCTCGGCACGATGGATCCACCGGTGCCAGCGGCAGCATCGATGCTCAGCGGCGCCGTCGAGCCGTTGTCCAGCCCGACCTTCACCGCCGACCAGAAGCTCGCGTCTTCATACCCCATCGCCCACACGCTGGTGCCGGCGAGGCCATACGCATTCACCAGCGCGGTCTTGGCCTGGATGCTCTGCGCATCGTCGTACCAGAGCGCCGGCTGCTTCGTCGAATTGCTCCAGTCCGTGCCGTCCGGCTGCTTGCGCACCGTGCCCCAGGTGGCATAGGGCGTTGCCGATGCCGCATCGCGCTGCAGCACCGCATTGGCATGCGAGGCCAGCACCGCGGCATAGCTCGACCAGTGCACCACCTGGCCCGTGCTGTAGTCGTAGCCGTAGCTCGGCAGGCCGGCCAGCACCTTCGAGGCCGGCACGCGCGACACGGTGTACGACAGGATCGCCTTCTGCCAGTCCAGGCCCGATTCGGGGCCCGGCCACACCTCGCCGTTGAAGCCGCTGCTGGCCCAGCCCGGGCCGACCTCGTCGTAGGTCATCACCTGGAAGTAGTCGACCGCGGCACCGATCGCCGCGTAGTCGTAGCCGCCCAGGTAGTCCGGTGCCTTGTCGCCGGTCTTCGGCGGGATGCTGATCACGAGCTTCAGCCCCTGCGCATGCAGGCCGCTCGCCAGCGCCGAGATGAACGCGCTGTAGTTCGCCTTGTCCGACGACTGCACCGCCTCCAGGTCGATGTCGATGCCGGCAAAACCGTTCGCCGTGGCGAGGTTCACCAGGTTCGTCACCGCCTTCGCACGGCTGGTGGCACTGGCGAGCACCGCCTTCGAGATGGCCGGGTCGAAACCGCCGGCGTCGTTGCTGTAGTCCGAGACGGTCGGGTACAGCGGCAGGCCCTTGCCCTTCGCGAAGCTGATGATGCTGCGCGTGGTGTTCGTCAGGCCTTCGGTGCTGATCGCGCCGGCCGCCGTCAGGTTGTAGGCCGAGCCGAGGCCGACGGCGCTCAGCTGCGCGTGGTGGGCCTGCAGGTTGGTGTACGACTGGCTGATCTGGCCATCRGTGTAGGCCAGCACGAACGGCGCGGCATCGGCCTGCGACGTGGTGACAAGGCACGCGAAGCTGACGCAGGCGAGCGTGGCGACGAAACCGGTGCGGTTCGGGCGGAGGTGGGCGAGGGCGGTGTTCATCGGCCGATGGTCACCCATCAGCGCCTCGGCAAATGTCAGCAAACCGTAGCGTTGGTAACTCGGCTCAGCGCGTCGCGCGGCGCCTCACGCAGTCGATGTACTTGTGGCCGTCCGGCGGCAGGCCGCTGCGCTGCGAGGCCCAGATCATCTCGCCCAGGCACTCCATCATCTCGTGCTGCGCCTCGTGCGCCGAGCCGCGCTTCGCGGCGAGCAGGGCATAGGCCTGCTTGATGCCGGTCGGCTGGTCGATGCTGACCTGCTCGCTGATCGACAGGTGCATCGACAGGTGCAGGAAGGGGTTGGTGCGGCCGTCTTCGACCTCGTAGACCCTGGCCAGCGCTGCGGCTTCATCGGCGAGCTCGGCGTGGTATTCCGGGTGCTCGGCGATCCAGTCGCCTGCCACCGCTTCCATCGGCGTCAGCGGCAGGCCTTCGCGCTGCTTGCGCCGGGTCTCACAGAAGAATTTGCGAACGTCGTGCTGGGTCGGGGCAAACATCGGTGGATTTTCGCCCAGATCCGTTCGGACGTGATGCAGACGACAGCACGGCGGGTGGAACCCTCGTCAATCTCTGAACCACACATGCCTTCCAAATATGAAGGTTGCATCCAATGAAAAGAATACGCCCAGAAAATCGTTCAGAGTCGCCGGATCACTCCTCCGCTCCTCTCTGGTCGCCGGCCCCGAAGATACGCGCGACAGGCCGCGTCCCACCCCAGCAGTGGGCGGAATGCCTTGCGCAGAAAGACCTGCCGTCGATCATCGAACTGCTGGGGCAACAGCACCTCGATGAGCGCGAGATCGATCTGACGGGCCAGAACCTGAATCTCGAGCAGGTCGAGACGCTTGCGCTGCTGGTGGAGCATGCGGAATGCCCTGCGTTCGCATTGAATCTCGACGGCGCAACTGCTCCGACGATCAGCTGCTTCCTTGAGGGGGCCAAGCTGCACAAGCCGCTGACCCTGCTGAATCTTCGCGGCTTCAGGGTGGTCAGCCTTGGTCGGAGCTTTCATGTTCAGACCAGACATATTGCGGCAATTGCCAAGCTGCTGGGMCCAGGCAGCAAGCTGCAGATGCTGATTCTTGACAGGCAGAAGCTCATCAAGAACAGGGGTGATTGGGGTATCTATCCGGGGCCTAAAACAGCTGATGAATACAGATTCAGAGACCTGCTGTCGGCCGTCGCTTCAAGCGAGAGCCTGGAGATGCTGAGCCTTGCGGATTGCTTTCTGTCTCACTCGGATCTGAAGGTCATCGGCAAGAAACTGTTCAAGCCGGACAGGCCATGCAAGCTGACCACACTGGTGCTTTCAGGGAATTTCAGGGAACCATTGAGCCCCATCGGCATCGACGGCGCTCGCGATGGGGCCAGCAAATTTCTCGAATCGGCGGCGCATGCCCGCTGCCTTGAAAGCCTGGATCTCGGTGATTCCCTCCAGCGCGACGCGGATGTCGACGCCGACTTGCTGGCACTGGCAAAGCAGGTCAAGACCTTGTGCCATGTGACCGTCTCCGCCGATGGAGAGCAGGGCCTGCCGCCGCAGGTGCGGGAACAACTGAAGGCGAATCGTCGGCAACCTCTGGTGCCGGTGTTGGAGATGGCACTGTGTGTGCGACCGCATCTTCTGCCTCGGGACCTGATCGAGGAGGTCAGGAAGAAGATCTTGCGCATCCAGCTCCTCGAGGCAGCGCATACGGTCTGACGCGGTTGCGCGGCGTCGCTTCGCGCGACGCCGCCGGGCGGGGACAATGCCCGCCATGATTTCCGATCCCTGGTTCTATGCGGCCGCCATCCCGGCCGTGCTGTTGATGGGCCTCTCCAAGAGCGGCTTCGGTGCCGGTTTCGGCTCGCTCGCGACGCCGCTGATGGCCTTGTCGATCACGGTGCCGCAGGCCGCGGCCATCATGCTGCCGCTGCTGCTCGTGATGGACGCGGTCGGCGTGAAGGCCTTGTTCCAGCAGCGCGACAAGGCGCTGATCCGGCTGCTGATCCCGGCCGGGCTGCTCGGCACCGTGCTCGGCACGCTGTCGTTCGGGCTGCTGCAGCCGAAGACGGTGGCCGGCATCGTCGGCGGGCTGACGCTGCTGTTCCTCGCGCAGCGGCTGCTGTTCCCGCCGCGCGCCGATGCGCCGCCGCCGCCGCGCTGGCTGGGCTTCGGGCTCGGCATCGCGTCGGGCTTCACCAGCTTCGTCGCGCATGCGGGCGCACCGCCGGTCAGCGCCTACGTGCTGCCGCTGCGCCTGCCGCCGCTGATCTTCACCGCGACGATGGCCACGTTCTTCGCGGTCGTGAACCTGTCGAAGTGGATCCCGTACGCCTTCCTCGGCCTGATCGACATGCGCAACCTCGGCACCTCGCTGGTGCTGATGCCGTTCGCGCCGGTCGGCGTGTGGATCGGCATCCGGCTCGCGAAGCGGATCGAGCCGACGCTGTTCTATCGGCTGGTGTACGTGGGCATGTTCCTCACCGGCGTGAAGCTGCTGTACGACGCGTTGCGGTGATCAGGTGGCGGCTTCCTCGTCGGGCTTCTCCGGCGCGCCCCCCCAGCCGGCGCGCTGCTTGCGATCCAGCGGCGCGGCGCGCTCCTGCGCGAACCGCGTCTCGAGCTGCTGCCGGCCTTCCTTCGCGACCGCGATCAGCCGCTCCTGGTCGCGCGCATGCGGGCGCATCGCCTCCAGCTGGTCGATGCTGTGGCGCCGGAACCGCAGCGCCAGGTTGCGCGCCTGGTGCGGTTGCCAGCCCAGCAGCTCGAGCGTGCTGCGCGCCGTCATCAGCGCCGAATCCAGCGTCTCGCGCTCGATCAGCGTGACGCCCAGTTCGCRCAGCCGGTAGTAGTGCCGCACGTTGCGCGCCCGCGCGACGATCGTCAGCTGCGGGAAGTTCTCGCGCACCAGCGTCGCCACCTCCACGCTCTGCTCCACGTCGTCGATCGCCAGCACCAGCACCTTGGCGGTCGCCGCGCCGGCGGTGCGCAGCAGGTCGAGCCGCGTCGCGTCGCCATAGAACACCGGCCAGCCGAAGCGGCGCAGCGCCTCCAGCGCCTCGGCGTCGTGCTCCAGCACCGTCGGCGTCAGGCCGTTGGCGAACATCATCCGGCCGACGATCTGCCCGTAGCGGCCGAAGCCGGCGATGATCACCGACGCATCCTGCTGCTCGCTGAGCTCGGGGATGTCGCTGCGCTTCTGGCCCGCCAGCGTCGGCGTCCACCAGCGGTCGGCGGCCACCAGCAGCAGCGGCGTCAGCAGCATCGACAAGGCCACCGCCGCCACCAGCAGCGACGAGGTCGGCCCGTCGATCACGCCGGCCTGCGTGGCGGTCTGGAACACCACGAAACCGAACTCGCCGCCCTGCGCCAGCAGGATGATGAACACCGGCCGCTCGGCCTTCGGCAGCGGCATCCCGCGGCCCATCGCCCACAGCACCGCGGCCTTCACGCCGAGGAAGCCGCCGACGATCAGCGCGATCAGCAGCGGCCGCTGCATCACGATCGAGAAGTCGATGCTCATCCCCACCGCGATGAAGAACAGCCCGAGCAGCAGCCCCTTGAACGGCTCGATGTCGGTCTCGAGCTCGCGCCGGTACTCGCTCTCGGCCAGCAGCACGCCGGCCAGGAAGGCGCCGAGCGCCATCGACAGCCCCACCGTCTGCATCAGCGCCGCGGTGGCCACCACCAGCAGCAGCGACGCGGCGGTGAAGATCTCGGGCGTCGCGCTGCCGGCGATCCAGCGCAGCGTGGGCCGCAGCAGCAGCCGCCCGCCCAGCACGATGATCGCGACCACCCCCAGCGCCTTGCCGGCCCCGAGCCAGAAGCTGCCGTGCTCCGGCGCATCCGAAGGCCCGGCCAGCAGCGGCACCAGCGCGAGGATCGGGATCGCCGCGATGTCCTGCAGCAGCGCCACGCTCAGCAGGCTCGGCCC
>NZ_JBFUGN010000307.1:0-6222 GCF_056402895.1 Rhizobacter sp. P3_B12
GTTCTACATGTACGCCGGCTCGAAGGGCACGCTGTACTCCTTCGTGCTGCCGGGGCAGGACGACGAGGTCGTCGCGTACCACTCCAGCGGCGGCGTCTCGGGCAGCTCGGGCGCGAGCTTCTGCAACCCGAGCGACTGGCTGTGCAACGACCTGACGCTGGGCACCGCGAACAACGAAGGCGGGCGCGCCAAGTGGAGCAACCATTCGGTGGTGTTCCGCGACGATGCCGAGGCCTACAACCACTACACGAACAAGAACTGGGGCGGGGTCGTCTCCAAAGTCCGCGCCGACATGGCGACGAACGCGCGCTGACCTGAGAGGCAACACCGCATGGGCAAGCCGGCGCTGGTCGCCGCCGCGTGCGCGATGGGGGTCGCGCTGCTGGTGGCATTGAGCTTCGGGCGCGACGCACCGGCCGAGGTGCCGGCACCCTCGCCTGCCCCGGTGGCCGTGGCCGCGGTTGCAGCACCGGTCGCGCCGCGGCCGGCGTCATTCAGCGCGAGTGCGGTGCAGGCGCGCCGCGCGCAGCTCGACCTGTGGCAGCAACGGCTCGCGCGCTCTGAAGACACGCTCACCAAGTACAAGACCTCGACGCGCTACCCGCACGAGGCGCGCCCGCTGTCCGAGCATCCCGACCAGCTGCGGCCGTTCGATCCGGTGGCCGAGGAGATGCCGTTGCGCACGCCCGGCGGCCARCCGGCCAAGGGCGTGCGCGTGCGCAGCACGCAGGACCGGGTGTTCGCGAGCGGCGCCGAATCGGTGCGCCTCACGGTGCGGGCCGTCGATGACGACGATCGCCCGCTGCCGCTGCTGGTGACGCGCGCCGTCGCGTTCGACCTCCCTGATGCGCGCCGGCCCTCAGGCCTGCCGCAGGTGCCGGTCACGTTCACCGAGGCCGCGGACGGCAGCCTGGCCGCGGTGCTGCAGCCGTCAACGCAGGGCTTTGCGGAGTTCGCCGGCACGATCCGCATCCAGGCCTACCTGAACCAGTCGGGCCAGCTGGGCAACGTCAATTTCGACCTGGTCTACAACCCGCTGGTGCCCGCCGAATGGGCCGGTGTGCGCGAGGCGCTGCAGGCGGGCTCGCTCGATTTCTTCCTGAAGGCACGGGTGGCGCAGCCCGGCCGCTATGTCGTCAGTGCGCGCGTCGACGATGCGGCCGGCAAGCCGTTCGCGCTGCTGAGCTTCAACGACGAGGTGGCTGTCGGCGAGCAGGAGTTCAGGCTGCGCCTGTTCGGCAAGCTGGTGCGCGACGGCAGGCCGGCCTTTCCGCTGACGCTGCGCGATGTGCAGGGATTCCTGCTGGTGCCCGACCGCTTTCCGGACCGCGCGATGCTGCCGCGGCAGGCCGGCACCGTGCACACCAGCAAGGCGTATGCGCTCGACAGCTTTTCAGATGCCGAATGGAGCAGCGAGGAGCGCAGCCGCTACCTCGCCGAGCTCAACAAGGACGTGGATGAAGCAAAGCGGCAGGTCGACACACTGAACCGCTGAGGCGCGGGCGGGCCGAACGCCGGGTCGTCATCAAAGCCAGCGCCACACCCGTACAACCCAGGYGGGAATGCGCTGGCCGCGGGGACGATAGTTCTGGCGAAGTTCTGCGTACATGGGTGACCTCCGAGGCGCGAACTGTATCTTCATACAGTACTGTGTGCAAGCACAGTGTTCACCGCATCAACCTTTGTAGCTGCCGCGCACCGCGTCGCCGGCCGCCTTGGCACCCAGGCCCGTCGGGTCCACGAAGCCGACGGCGGTTTCCGTCAGGCTCGCGCCCATCTCGACGCCGGCCTTCTTCACGTCGCCGCCGATCACCGCGGTGTCGGCCACGTGCAGCGCGCCGCCGATCGCCTTGGCGCCCAGCTCGCCCAGCGCAGAGAACACCTTGCCGAGGCCCGGGATCTTGCCGAGCGTGTTCTTGATCAGGTCGCCGATGAAGTTGAAGGCCTTCGACAGGCCATCGAGGATCTTGTGGCCGATGTACTCGGCGTTGTCCATGTTCGTGCCGTTCTTCTTCACATGGCCGTCGTTGGTCTGGTCGAGCCGCTGGTCGGCCTTCAGGTGCCCGTAGCCGTACTTGCCGAAGTCCTGCAGCAGGCCGGCCTCGGTGCCGTGGCGCGCGTCGCCATCCTTCGTGAAGCCTTCGATCTTGCCGTTCTTCGTCACGTCAGCGGGGCGCACGTCGCCGTCGCGGTCCTTCGCACCCTTGACCCAGCTGACGACGTTGGACGCACGCTGTGCCGCGTCGGCCCGCTCCTGCGGGCTCTTGGCCGGATCGTCCCAGTCGCCGCACTGCTTCTTCAGGTTGTCCTTCACGCCGCTCTGGTTGCCCAGGTTCTTCAGCGTCGGGTTGCCATCGACGATGCTCTGCGCCGAGGCACCGGGAGGCGCCTTGTCATTGGCCGACGGCATCACCGGACCGCCACCGCCGCCCTGGCCCCCCTGCGCGCCCTGCGTCGCACTCGCCTGGCCCTGCGGCACCGCCAGCGCCTGCTGCGGCTGGGCCTGCGGCATCGGCGGCAGCGAGCGCATCGCCGACAGCGACGACGCCGACATGCCGGGCTCCTCGCTGTCGTCATCCTTGCCGCCGAGGGTGAGGCTCGGGAGCTTCAGGCCACCCATCACCTGGTCGATGAGGGCCCCGTGCTGCTGCCCGCCCTGCGAGGCGGCACCGGTGGCCGATGYGGATGGCGCCCCGGCCTGAAACAGTGGTGTGGACTGAATCTTCATGATCGAGGCACTTTCGATGCATCGCTGCGGCCCGCTGCGGCGCAGCGATCGAATCCGGCGAACGGTTCCCTACCTTAAGGACGAGGTCGCGCACACCGGCACGCGCGATGCGAAGCGACGGCCGCCCACGCGAAACGCCCCTGGAATGCCCCTGCCCGCCACACGGCGACACCTGGGCCGGCAAGCCGCTCCCTATGATCGATCGCATGAGCACATTGAACGAACTCGCCGGGCAGCCGGCCCCCGCCTCGGTGCTGGTCGATGTCGGCCGGCTGCTCGCCGCCTACGCCGACGATCGGCCCGATCCCTCGGTGCCGGCGCAGCGCGTCGCGTTCGGCACCTCCGGCCACCGCGGCTCGTCGCTCGACCGCTCGTTCAACGAATGGCATGTGCTCGCGATCGCGCAAGGCATCTGCGACCACCGGCGCCAGGCCGGCATCGACGGGCCGCTGTTCCTCGGCGTCGACACGCACGCGCTGTCGGCACCGGCCGCGGCCACGGCGCTCGAGGTGCTGGCGGCCAACGGCGTGACGGTGATGCTGGCCGAGCGCGACGAGTTCACGCCGACGCCGGCGGTGTCGCATGCGATCCTGGTGCACAACCGCGGGCGCACCGTGTCGGGCCAGGGCCTGGCCGACGGCATCGTGATGACGCCCTCGCACAACCCGCCGCGCGATGGCGGCTTCAAGTACAACCCCTCGCATGGYGGCCCGGCCGACGAGACGGTGACCGGCTGGATCCAGGCCGCGGCGAACCGCCATCTCGAAACCGCGCTGAAGGATGTGAAGCGCATGCCGGCCGCGCGCGCACTGCGCGCCGACACCACGCGCCGCCACGACTACCTGCAGCACTACGTCGGCGAGCTCGGCCAGGTGGTCGATCTCGACGCGGTGCGCGCGGCCGGCGTGCGCATGGGCGTCGATCCGCTCGGCGGCGCCGGCGTGCACTACTGGCGCGCGATCGCCGAGCGCTACCGCCTCGACCTGACCGTGGTCAGCGAAGAGGTCGACCCGACCTTCGGCTTCATGTCGCTCGACTGGGACGGCCAGATCCGCATGGACCCGTCGTCGCCGTACGCAATGCAGCGCCTGGTTGCGCTGAAGGGCCGCTTCGACATCGCGTTCTCGTGCGACACCGATCACGACCGCCACGGCATCGTCACGCCGGGCGCCGGCCTGCTGCCGCCCAACGACTACCTGTCGCTGATGATCGAGCACCTGTTCCGGCACCGGTCGGCCTGGGGCCGCGAGATCGGCATCGCGAAGACCGTCGTCACGACGCAGCTGATCGAGCGCATCGCCGCGCGCCTCGGCCGCCCGCTGTTCGATGCGCCGGTCGGCTTCAAGTGGTTCGCCGACGGGCTGCTGAAGGGCAGCCTCGGTTTTGCCGGCGAAGAAAGCGCCGGCGCGAGCTTCCTGCGCCGCGACGGCAGCGCCTGGAGCACCGACAAGGACGGCATCGCCGCCGCGCTGCTGTCGGCCGAGATCACCGCGACGCAGGGCCGCGACCTCGGCGCTGTCTATGACGAGCTGGCCGGCGCGCTCGGGCGGCCGGTGGCGGGCCGCATCTCGGCAGCCGCGACGGCGGCGCAGAAGCAGCAGCTCGCCGCGCTGTCGCCGCAGCAGATCCGCTCGACCGAGCTGGCCGGCGACCCGGTGGTGCAGGTGATGAGCCAGGCGCCGGGCAACGGCGCGGCGATCGGCGGCATCAAGGTGGTCACCGCGAACGGCTGGTTCGCGGCGCGGCCGTCGGGCACCGAGGACATCTACAAGATCTACGCCGAGAGCTTCCGCGATGCGGCGCACCTGCAGCGCTTGCTCGACGAGGCGCAGCGGGTGGTGGACGCGGCGCTCGCCCGCTGATCGCGTTCAGCGCTGCAGCTTGCCGTGCCAGAACGGCTCGGCCTGGCYGGCGCGCTTCAGGGCCTTGCGCGCCGCGCGGGCCGAACGGGCCTGCTGCGCGGCCAACCAGCCGACGGCGAACCAGGCTTCGGGTTCGGTGACGGCCCGYTCGCGATAGGCCTCCAGCGCCACCGCCAGGTCGTTGTGGCTTCCCAGCGCGTCCTGCGCAGGCGCCAGGGCCTCGAAGAAGCGCGCGACYGGCTTGTCGCGGTACAGCGGCGCGATGAACTCGGCGAGGTAGCGCAGGCGCTTCAGTTCCTTGCGCACCGCATGCTGGTCGTCGGCCGGCGCGTCGACGAAGCCGCGTGAATGCCCGATCAGGCGGCGCAGCAAGGCATCGAGGCGTTCGCCGATGGCCGCCACGGCCGGGCCGTCGTGTGCGCCACCGCTCATCGCCGACGCTTCCATCGCATAGGCCTGGACCGCCAGCAGCACCTGCTGCACATCCGCATGCTGCACCCGCGCCTCGATCGGCCCGGCATCCGCCGGCAGTCGGGGCCGCGTCAGCGGCGGCGCGCCCGCGGCGACCAGCGCATCGGCGGTCTCGTCCTCCAGGATCTGCTGGTCGCGGTCGACGCCGAGCACGCGGAACAACGCGGCCACCGGCGCCTCCCAGCCCGGGTCGAGCCCGCAGTCGAGCGGCGCCATCTCGCGCAACACGACGCGCAGGCGCCGCAGGCCGATGCGCAGCTGGTGCACGTGCTCCGGCTGGCGGCTGCCGGAGGCGACCGCGCTGGCATTGCGCAGCACCTGGGCCAGGCAGGAGCTGATCGCAGCCCGCGCGAGGGCCGGACCATCGGCGTCCGCGGCCAGCTGCGGCGGCTTGGCGCGCGCCGCCGCCGGGTGACTCTGCCCGTGCGACAGCAAGCTGCCGCGCTCGGCCTTCGAGACGATGTCGAGCCACAGGCCATGCTCGCCGACCCAGTCGGAGGCCAGCGCGAACAGGCCTTGCAGCGGCCCGGCCTTCCATTCGAATTCGATCTCGCGCAGCGGGTGCATCGCGGTGCCGGCGACGACCTGCCCGACATCGAGGGCCGCTTCGACCTCGGTGCCCCCCGGCAGCGTGAAGACGCGCACGACGCGGTCGACCTCGGTGCGGAACACCTCTTGCAGGGCGACGCCGCCCAGCACGTCGAGAAGCCGCCGGTGCGCCGGCGAGCCGCGGTGGCGATCGAGGTTGATGGCCGGTGCGCCGCTGCGCACGGCGTCGACCGGCAGTTCGGCGTTGTGCTCGAGCCGCGACACGCCGTGCGCGCCGCTGGCCTTCAGCGTCTGCACCCAGCGCGTGCCTTCGAGCCGCAGGCGCAACGCGATCTCGTGGCGGGCCAGACGGCCGTCGGCGGTGTCGAAGTAATGCGCCTGCATCCGCACGGCCTCGGTGCGGCCCTGCAGGAAGCGCTGTCGCAGGTGCGTGAATCGGGTCTCGGGAATCTGGAACTTCAGCTCGATCTCATGCATGGGGAAAATCAGGGTTTGGCTCGGGTCAGGCGTGCACGCCAGCGGTCCCAGCCAGTGTGCCAGCGCGCGCGCAGCGTCGGCAGGTCACCGCCCGGCGAACCGGTGTCGGACGAGGCGACCTCGTCGCCCCGGTCC
>NZ_JBFUGN010000308.1:0-6218 GCF_056402895.1 Rhizobacter sp. P3_B12
GCTGTGGAGCCGACGCCGGCGCCGAGCGCCAGCGGGTTGGACGGGGAAGGTCATACGTATCCACCAAAGTTGAGGTGGGTACGAGGCTCCTATGTGCCTATCGCATTCTCAAGATGGTCAGACTGGACGCTCACCAACCCTCAGCGCCGCGAAGCGATCATTCAGAAAGCACGTTGACGCAGCGGGCTAACCCCTGAAATTGAGGGTGCTTGCATTCATGCGCGCGGCCCAGCCCCCGGGTCAAACATTCTGATCAGCCACGCGCGAAGAGCATTCGGCAGAGAAACGATCATGAGTGCAAGCGCGCCGACGGTGAACACGATTGAGATGCCGCCGCTGACATGGGAGCAAGTTGGCAAGCCATCAACGAATCGCAGCGAACCGCCGCAGTCCATCTCGACGAAAACGAAGGAAATGGCCGCTGCCAGAGCAAAGGTGCCGAGCCATGCACCTGGGGACAGCACCATGGCCTCAGCCGCCATATGCCTCCAGAAATACGCAGCGCAAGCCGTAGCTGCGGCCGCAACTGCGACAAAAGGGATGATCTGTCGGTTCTCCGGGGCGAGCCAAGCAAAAAGTGCAGCCACCTCCAACCAGAGAAAGACGAAGCTCAGGCACGCCGCGGTGACTTGAGCAGTCCTGGTACTCATATCGATGGGGGCATAGCTGCGAAGGATGCAAAGCCTACTTGAAAGCCGCCCCTCGCGACAGACAGTTCGTGGCCGTCAGGCGCCAACCACGGCGAGCCCGTGCGAGCATCAATCGGCATTCGCGTCGTCCTTCTCCGTCTGCTTTGCATGCCGAACGCGCCGAGTAGCGTCGTACACAGCAGCACCCAAGCCAACGACGACCATCGCAGCCGCTTCGAGCTGCGCCCGGCTGAACATGGATTCCTGCATCGCAAGGAATCCACCGATCAGCGCAAGCACAGCGCCCAAAACGAAGATAGGCAGCTTCTCAACCGGCGGAGGAACGATCATGACCCTCGCCTTCCTGAAAGGCATCTCTCGCAGCCGCCCGCTTCTGGCCGATGCCCGTCCATCAAGCGAACACCCGCTGCCTCGATGGCAGGTTAGCTGCCAAGGAGGACTCGATACGTGGGCGGCTGATGTGCCGCGCCTTGATCTTCAAGCTCCAGGCCCTCGAAGAAGTTTCGATCGTTCTGCCCGACTGTTGAAGCGCAAGCAACATGCAGCTCCCAAAGCAGATCTGCCCCATTCAGCCGTGAGGATTGCGGAGCGACTACTCGAACCGAACTTTCGATATCCAGCCAGTCTCCATCTGGGCTGCGCACCGCGTGTTCATACTTGAGGTGCACGTCAGAGAACGGGAGAGTCTGCAGGAGGGTGTCCTTGGGATCTTGCGCTTCGATGTCGGAGGCATAGGCACTCGCTGCTTCGATCAACTCTGTCCTCGACTGAGGAACCGGCTCTGAGAACGACCAGTGCACATCACGAAGCAAGGTTTTGGGGGCTTGTCGCATCGCTTGCAATCTGTCTCACGTCGGCTGATTCTTATGCGGCTTAGTCCGCCACGTGCATGCTCGCGCGCCGAGCACTACAAGCGCTCCGAGCAGTGCAGCCGCCGGTGGAACATACCAATTCGCCCAGAGGAATGGCTCAAGCCAAGTGGGCGCATGCGTGACATGAACGAATGGATGCACCGATTCGAAAGGCAGTGTGGAAATAGGGCTCGCTACACCAACGAGCAACGCGAGAGCGAGGGCTAGTTGGCGACGGTCCGTCACAAGAGCCATGACAGCACCAGCCGCAGCGAACACGACAAGGTAGACAGCGATGCTCGCAAGAACAAYGCTTCGCACGTCGRAGGATGGGAGAWSCTGCTGAAGCAATGARCGTAGGTGGTCCGCAGCGATGAACACAACAAGTGCGGCGATGACGTGCAGCGTGGCTCTCATGCGAACTACCATTTGGCATGAGCTGCGCGCCCCAGCTTGCCGTGGCAGATCAGCTCAATAGAAGTTGTCAGTGACACGGAAGTCCAACGACCCAAAAGAAGACTCTCGTGAAGGGCTGCACGACGAACGCTAGCGCTCGACGCTGCTCGCAACGGCCAGAACGCCCTTTCCCAGAATGGTGCTCAAGTGCGCCGCGACAACTCGGTCTCCGGCTCCCCATGGAAGACGACATGACGTCACGCCTTCCCGCGTGCTTCCTTCTTCGCTTTTCGCGTCTCCTCGGCCACGATGCCGGCTGCCCGCCAGTGCACGAACTCATCCGGCGTCTCGAGCGTGACGCGGCCCCAGGCGCCGCTACGGAAGTCGTTCAACGCCACCTCAGCGGCTTTCTGCATGTTCACGCGGCCACCGGGCAGCAGCCCGCCGCGCTTGCGGCCCACTTCGGCCAGCAACGCCTCGTCGGTCATCGCCGAGAGGCCGGCAAGCTTGTAGCGCGCCACCAGTCGGTCCGCGTAGCGATGGCGCACGCGAGCCAGCAGCGCCATCGCTACCTCTTCCTCGTCATAAGCATTGCGGCCGATGCCGCCGCTTGCCGCCAGGTTGTACCCACCCTGCGCGGTKAGGATTCGCGGCCACAGCATGCCCGGTGTGTCAAACAGGAAAAAGTCGTTGGCCAGCAGGATCTTCTGCTCCAGCTTGGTGATGCCCGGCTCGTCGCCCGTCTTGGCTGTGCGCTGGCCAGCGAGTGTGTTGACCAACGTCGACTTGCCCACGTTGGGAATACCGCAAATCAACACCCGCACCGGCTTGACCATGCCGCCGCGATGTGGGGCAAGCGCCCGGCACACCGCGATCAGCGCACGCGCCGGCGCGGTGGTGCTGGCGTCCAGCCCCAGAGAACGGGTGCCCGGCAGCGCCTGGTAATGCGCCAGCCAAAGCTCGGAGATCTCCGGATCTGCGAGGTCCTGCTTGTTCAATACCTTCAGCGCAGGCTTGCCTGCCGTCAGTTCAGCCAGCAAGGGATTGGTGCTCGAGCCCGGTAGGCGTGCGTCAAGCAACTCGATCACTACGTCGATCTCCGGAAGGCGATCGGCGATGGCCTTGCGGGTCGTGTGCATGTGGCCTGGGAACCACTGGATGGCCATGGAAATGCTGCTTTCAGTGTTCTCGCGGATGTCCGCGTCGGGAGCGGACATCGATTTGCGGCTGTCTAACGTTTGACATGGGAGGCGCTGATCATCATGCATGAACCTTGTCCACTGACGACGAGCACCCGGCCGGCCTCATTGCGGAAAGAACGGGCCTCAGCGTCCGCGACGGAATGCCCGCAACGCGATCCATTCAGGCGGCATCTCGGGCGGCCACCCGCCCGCCGCTCAAGCCTTGACTTCGACCACCTGTTCGAAGCCGCCGAAGATCATGCGTTTGCCGTCGAACGGCAGGGGCGGGTTGCCGGGTGTGGACGGATCCATGCGCGGGTCTTCGATCATCTTCTTCATGCCTGCGTCGCGCGTGGCCTTGTCCGGCCATTCGACCCACGAAAAGGCCACCGTCTCCTCACCGGTGGCCTGGACTGCGCGGCGGAAATCGGTCACTTTGCCGTCGGGGACGTCGTCGCCCCAACCCTCGATCACGCGGATCGCGCCCAGCTCGATGAACAGCGAGTCGAAATGGCGTGCGTGCTCGATGAACTTCTGCTTGTTGGCGGTGGGGACCGCGATCACGAAACCGTCGATGTAGGACATGTCTTCACTCCTGTCAAGTTGAACGGTGGGCGCACCCGCCCGAGGGCACCTTGTATCCCATCGACGAACGACGGGAAGCCAAATCGACATGGCGTGCCGGGCCTTTCACCAACACCCGCTCCTGGTCGGGCGCGTCACGTCTTGACCGAGGGCGCCTGATGCCGCCGACGGGCCGCAACGCCCGCGACGAAGAGGCCGAATGCGTCGAGCAGTGGCGCGGCGTCGAAGGACGGGCCCTCCAGCGTCGCCAGCGCCTGCACGGTAGCCTCGAGTGTCGAGACCTGGTCGGCTCGCCGCGCCGCGCGAATCGCTCGGTAGCGGGTCGGCGCCGGCGCGTCCAGCGTTAGCCGCGGCAGCGCCGCCAGGGTCGGGTGCTCCAGAAGCATGCGCAGGCTCTTGCGCCACGTCGCATCGATGACCACCAGGCGCACAGACGCACCCGCCGTTGTCCCAGGGACTGACGACGCCGGGGCCATGGGCACGTCGGGGTAGAGCAGCCGCGTGTCCTTCCCGGGCCTGTGCAACAGTGCCGCCAACGCCGCAGGCTCGAAACGCTCGCCAACGACCACCTCGCAGTGCGCCAGAGACAGACGCAGCAGCGCGACGCTGTTCTTGGCCTGCCGCTGTTCCTGCGGGTGCTGCAGAACCAGCACTTCGGTGCGATGGGCGGTCGCCTTTGTCAACGCACACAAGCAGGTCACCTGCGGCCGCAGGCAGCGCGCGCAAGCCACGCGGCAGAGGGTTGACGTACCGTTCACGCCGGCATGTTCGCACGCCGGTTGCAAGCCGGGCCACCTAGAATCCGCCGCGATGTCACCCTCCCGCGCCCAACGCCAGCTCGCCACATGGCTCGCCATGCTGGCGATCCTGATGGCGTCGCTTGCGCCGTCGGTATCCCACGCGTTGGGCCTGACCCGCGGCGCGTCGTGGATCGAGGTCTGCAGCGCCCAGGGCGCCAAGTGGGTGAAGGGTGATTCGAGCGATCCCCGCTCGACCGAATCCGGCAGCGTGCCGGCCGCAGCCCACCTCCTCGATCACTGCCCTTACTGCTCGGTGCACATGCCGGCGTGGGGCCTGCCACCTGCCCGCGAGGTGGTTCCCCTGGCACCCGGTCCCGAAGACGAGYTGCCACCGGCCTTCCTGGCGGCCTGCCACACGCCGCATGCCTGGGTGACTGCGCAGCCGCGCGCCCCGCCGTTCTTCTGCTGACTGACTGAACACCGTTCGGCGCGGATCACCTCGATCCGCAGCCGGTGCTTGTCGCACGAGTTGAACCGCAGGATCCGCCATGTCATCCCAGGCCACCCCTTCCACGCCCGAATCCACCCTGTACCGCCGCGTCTGGCGCTGGCATTTCTATGCCGGCCTGGTCTGCCTGCCCTTCCTCGTGCTGATGGCGTTGACCGGTGCGCTGTACCTGTTCAAGGACTCCATCGAGTCGCTGGTCCATTCCAGCGTCCGCTTCGTCGAGGCGACGCCGGCATCGCCGCTGGATGCCGAGACCCTCGTCGCCAAGGCGCGCGCAGCACAGCCCGGCGAGGCCGTCCGCTTCATCCCGCCCAGGGAGACCGGCCGCAGTGCCGAGGTGGGCATCCGCACCGTCGCCGGCACGGTGTCGGTCTACCTCGATCCCACCAGCGGCCGCGTGCTGGGCACCTTGCGCGACGATCGCAAGCTGATGGAGCTCGTCAAGCGCATCCACTCGCTCGCGATCGCCGGCACGGTGGCGAACCACGGGATCGAAGTGGTGGCCGGCTGGGCGATCGTGCTGGTCGTGTCCGGCCTCTTCCTGTGGTGGCCACGCGGGCGATCGGGCGGTGTCTGCAGCATTCGCGGGCGCCCGGCCAGCCGCACCTGGTGGCGCGACCTGCATGCCGTCACCGGCGCCGTGGCGGCGGTGGCGATCCTCTTCCTCGCCGTCACCGGCATGCCGTGGTCGGCCTTCTGGGGCCAGCAGTTCGGACGCCTGTCCCACCAGTGGGGCATCGGCCTGCCCCCGTACGTGTGGGGCGCCAAGCCGGAATCGTCGCCCCCGCTGACAAGCCTCGGCAGCGTGCCCTGGCCGCTGATCCAGGCGCCGCTGCCGCAGTCGCATGAGGGACACGAAGGGCACGAYGCCGCCGCGCCTTCGACACCGGTCGCCTCGGCGAGTATGTCCCTCGGACTGAACCAGGCGCTGGGCCTCTTCACGCGGCTKGGCATGCCGGCGGGCACGCCGATCGGCCTGCCGGCCGGCCCGCGCGGCGTCTACACCGCGATGCTGTTTCCGGATGACGTGCGGGCCGAGCGCGTCGTCCACCTCGACCGCTACTCCGGCACCGTACTCGCCGACGTGGGCTACCGCGACTACGGCGTGGCCGGCCGCCTGACCGAATGGGGCGTCAGCCTGCACACCGGCCGGCAGTTCGGCTGGGTCAATCAACTCGTGATGCTGGCCGGCTGCCTCGCCATCGTGCTGCTGGCCGTGTCGGCGGCAGTGATGTGGTGGAAGCGCCGCCCGCGCGGCCGGCTCGCGGCGCCACCGCGGCGGCCCGGCGATCGCGCCGCCTTCGGCG